>CALXMJ010000313.1 GCA_944389445.1 uncultured Victivallales bacterium
GGAGGAAGCATTCTGTACTGCGGACAGGACCTGCGGGAGCTGGATGTCAATTCTGTCCGCCGTCAGCTGGGGGTGATTCTTCAGAACAGCCGGATCATGCCGGGAAGCATTCTGGAAAATATCACGCTGGGAACCCGCTGTTCAACGGCAGAAGCGGAGGAGGCCGCCCGGATGGCCGCTCTGGACAAGGATCTTGCCGCAATGCCGATGGGAATCCACACGCATATCAGCGAAAGTGTGATTTCCGGCGGCCAGCAGCAGAGAATCCTGATCGCCAGAGCGCTGATCGGAAAGCCCTCCATTGTCATTATGGATGAATCCACAAGCGCGCTTGACAACGAAACTCAGGAAATCGTACGGCGCAACATTGAGAAGCTGAATGTGACGAGGATTATCATTGCGCATCGCCTCTCGACGATTGTCAACGCGGACCGGATTTATGTTCTGGACAAAGGAGAAATCCGGGAATCCGGAACCTTTGAGGAGCTGATGAGCCGTGACGGCGTCTTCCGGAAACTGGCCCGGCGCCAGATGCTTTAACCGAATGAGAAAGGCGGAACTGTTATGAAAAAAATCCATCTGACCATTATTCTTCTACTGGGAGCCGTATGCATTTTTCTGGCTCTGGATTCGTTCGGCATCTTCCGTTTCGGTCGTGTTTCGCAGCCGGGCGGATTTTCCGTTTATGCGGAGCGGCGGAGAAATGCCGTGAACAGCGGCTCCGCCTGGCGGATCGCGGTGCTCGGAAATTATATGGACCAGTCCTACATTTCCGAGGTGGCGCAGGGGATCGGGAGAATCGCACTGATGCTGAACATGGACGGCGGTATACTCGGCAAGCCGCTGGAAATCATCTATGCGGAGCCGAAAGACGACAGTTACGCAACTCGTCTTGCCGTACAGACGCTCTGTGAACAGCCGGATCTTGCATATCTGATCGGTCCGGTTTCCACTTCCCGCCTGAGGGAGGTCCGGGCCCTTTGTCAATATCACGCTCTTCCGGCGCTTGCCCCGTTTTCTCCGCTTTCTCCGGAACTTCCGCCTCTGGAGCCCGATCTTTACGGAGCGCTCTATCCGACGCATCTTCTGTTTGATCCTCTTATCCAGCGGCTGAAGGAGATGAAGTGCCGGAATCTTCTTTTTATTTCGTCGGGAACGGATTCCTACAGTTCGGTTTTTACGAATCTGCTGACCGGCAATTTGCGGCAGGATTCCTTTTTCCGTGAAATCCATCGGATTGATTTTATTCCGCCGGCGGACGAGAGCCATTTTCTCCAGCCGCTGAAACGTCTTTATGAGAACAGCGAGATTGACGCGGTAGTCTTTACAGATACTCCGGAAGCTCTGCAGGTGTTCGGGCGGGTTATGCGGGAATTGAATATTGTCCTTCCTGTTTTCGGGAACGATCTGCTTGCGGTGCCGACTCTGCCTCATTACATTCGCGAGTGCGCTTTCCCGTTATATTATGTCACTTTTCAGGGAAACATCCTTCCGGAGAAGATTGCGGAACGGTATGCCGCTCTGTTCAGGCGTTCTCCCGGAATCAAGGAACAGCTCGGGATCATGGGATGTCTGCTGTTCCGCGACGTGATTGAGGAATTGAAAACATACGAACCCGCGGCGGTTGGAGAAAGACTGAAAAAGCGGTCCGCAAATTATTTTTCCGATGAACGGCACCGCATCGAACTTATCATCCGGGAGGTCAGGCCGTCCGGGAAAGGAGGTGTTTCCAATGAAAAATAATCGTGGATTGAGTTTTGCTGTCCTGTTCTGCTCGCTGGTTTTTGCCGTGCTGACGGCAGGATGTTCGAAAGAGAAGACTCCGCTGGAGAGCATCCGTATGGCAGTCTCTCCCGATTATCCGCCTTATGCTTATTTTCATCAGGGCAGACTGACCGGAATTGATGTGGAGCTCGGCGAGATGATCGCAAAGGAGGCGGGACGCGAACTCCGGATTGTGAACGCCGATTTTTCCAGTCTGGTTGAGCTGGTACGGCAGGGGAAGGCCGATCTGGCGATCTGTGCGCTGGCTGTTACCCCGGAACGGCGCGAATCGGTCTGTTTTTCCGATCCTTATGAATTCGCCGGACAGACGTTTCTGGTTCGTTCCGGCGAGAATATCCGGTATCTGACCGATATGAAAACGTATGGCTTCCGCATCGGAGCGGAAAGCGGTTCCACAGGTTATACGCTGATTGCAAAGTATCTGAAGGGAAGCGGGATTCCGATGCGCCTGATCGGATATGTCGGCAACCGTGAGGCAGTAAAGGCCTTGCTGAAAAAACAGAATGATGCTGTTATTCTGGATCCGCTGGTGGCGCGCTGTCTGCAGATGGAGTATCCGGGGAAGGTGGAGATTTTACGGGATCTGCTGAATCACGAGGAATTCGCGGCGGCGGTTTCCCGGAAGGAACCGTCGCTTCTGCGTGCGGCGAACCGGGTGATCCACCGTTTGTGGAAATCCGGAGAGCTGTATGCCTTGCAGCAGAAGCACATGAAACAATCGTTAAATCGGGGAGAGACCGTCAATGTTCCATAAAAAACCGTTGGAGAAAGAGGAATGCGGAAAGAGCATGAAAGAGGATTTCTCTCAGGCGTATACGATGCACGGTCCGGGAATCCTCAAATATCTGCTTTCCGCGGGAATGCAGACCGCGGATGCGCAGGATGTGCTGCAGAATTCATTCCTTGCCATGTGGGAACTGCGTTTCCGGATTGAGAACACGGAAAATCTGGCCCCGTTGTGGTTTACGATCGCCAGACACAAAATGTTTGATTTTTTCCGGGGAAGCCGTCGTACGTTTTCTCTTTCCGTTGAACTGGACCGGGTTCCGGATCCGGGGAATCCCCTGCGGGAGATGGATCAGCCCTATCTGCGGCGCCGGATTGCGGAAGCGCTGCGGCAGCTGCCGGAGGAGATGGCGGAAGCGTACCGCCTGACCAAGATCTCCGGCTTGCCGGTTCGGGAGGTCGCCCGGATTCTGGAGCTTTCCGAGTCTGATGTCAAGAGCAAGGTGTTTCGCGCCAGAAAGAAACTGATGGAGGCTCTGGCCGATTTGAAGGATTTCCGGGAAAATTGAAAAAATCCTTTTCCCTCTGCAACTTTTTTCTTTTTGAAACGCTTTCAATGAGAGAATGTTTTATGAAAATGAAAGAAGAAAATAAAAAAATGGATATCTTCGATGAAAAAATAGCTCAGGTTTTTCAGGATACTCTGCCTGAAATGCCGGACTTGCCGGAAGAAACGGATGAGGTTCAGGGCATTCTGGAACTCAACCGGGAAGAGCTGGATCAGCTGCAGGCTGCCGGGGAGACAATGGCAGGTGACATCGTCCGTTTTTTGAAACACAAGCCCTGAGAGGAGGTGCCGTATGAGCAGAGACAATGTCGGGAAATTTTACGAGGCACTGAAAAACGACAGTGATATGGCCCGGCGTCTGCAGCGGCGGGCAGAAGACAGCGGGGAAATGACGGGGGCCCATGCCGCCGAACTGATTGTAAAGTTCGCCGCGGAAAAGGGATATTCCTTCTCAATGGAAGAGCTGCGGGAGTTTGAGTCAGAGACGAAGGAACTCAGCCGGGAAGAGCTGGACCGGATCAATGCCGCTGACGGGATCGGAAAGCATGGGGCTTTTTGCCGCTGGTATCCCTGGCTTTGAAAAAGTCTCCAGATGCCCTTGACACTCCGGAGCGGATGCAGTCCGTCCGGATTCGGTGGGACATCTCTTTCCCTCATAAGGCTTTGCTGTTTGAGGGAAGCAATCATGCCTGCAAAAGAAAAAGACCCCTATAAAAAACTTTGGATTCCGTTGATGGAATTCCGGATAGAGTACCGGATTTTTACAAAACTGATTTTTCGGGAATCCTGTCAAGTTCCCCGTATGATATAAGAAAAATTCTTTCCCGTCTCAGGATGCCTGTCCTTGTAAAAGCGGAAAATGGGTGCCGGATGCGCGGCGGATAAAATCCGATCCGGGGAACGATGCATGTCAGTATTCCCCTGACGGGATGATAAAGAACGGGCGGCGACTCTTTATCAGAGCCGTCGCCCGCAAGGAGAGAGAGCGTTTTCCTATTTCCGGACGAATGTGTTTTTGATTTTCGGGGGAGTATAGCGATCCGGAACTCCGTAACGTGTCGTGTTTTTATATTCGGGATATTTTGTATTCTGCTGCGGAGAAAGAAATGTGATTTTCGCCGGTCCCTTTTTCGTATAGATGACCACCTGCCGATTGTTGTGGGCAAGTCCGGCAGCGGAGAGTCCAAGCATGAGTACCGCAATCAGAATAACAGTTTTCATTTTTTCATGCTCCTGTTTTACTTTACGCCAGTTACTATAATAAATGAAAGTGTCCGGAGTATTGCGGCAAGATTACAAAGATGCAATATTGAATTTTTTTATGGAAACATATATTTTACAGAGAAAACCGCACTGGAAGTCCTGCTGAAAAGATACGGAATTTCCCATCGGACATTTTTCGCCAATGGGAAAAACATTATGGTTCTGAAGAGGAGATGAAAAAAACGAACCTGTTTCATAGAGAAGAAACAGGTTCGGAAAAGGTGTCTCGTAAAACCGCTTTTTACTTCAGATTCAATCTGCCGCCGGCAAGGATGATTTTGATATCCTCATCGGTCAGATGATAATTCAGCTTGATCTCAAACGGAGATGCGCCGGAGGCCGGGATGACCGTTGCAGCGACCGGAGAACCGGAGGTCAGAGCCTCGCGGATTTGCGGAATCCGGATGGAATCGCCTTCGGAAATCTTGTCATAGTCGGATTTGTCGGCGAAAGTCAGCGGAACAATTCCGAAGTTGACCAGGTTCGCCGCATGGATGCGTTCAATCGCCATGGCAATCAGAACCTTGATGCCCAGATACATGGGGCAGATCGCCGCATGTTCGCGGGAGGAACCCTGTCCATAGCTGTCGCGTCCGATGATGACGCCATGTTTTCCGGCGTCCCGGACTTTTGCGGCACGCTGGGCAAAGGTTTCCCTGCCGGGCTCGTTGAAGCGTTCGAAAACGACTTTGGCATATTCCGGAATATTGCTGCGGTGTTTCAGATGGACGCCGGCGGGCATGATGTCGTCGGTACTGGTTTTGTCCGGAGTCTTGATGACGGCAACACCGTCGATGGTGTCCGGGAGCGGAGTGTTGACCGGCGGCTTGCCGATGGTCGGCTTGCGGATGATTTCGATCCCCTCTCCGTTTTCGGGCGGCAGAATGACCATGGAATCGTCGATCAGGAATTGAGCGGGATTTTCCACTTCGGGATAGGCAATCCCGAGTTCCGCGGGCGGAATGATGTATCCCGCAAGCGCAGCGGCACAGGCGGTTTCCGGACTGACCAGATAGGACTGATCGCCTTTTGTTCCGGTACGTCCCGGGAAATTCCGGTTGAAGGTCCGGAGAGTGACTGTATCATTGGCAGGGCTCTGTCCCTGTCCGATGCAGGGACCGCAGCCGGCTTCCAGAATCCGGGCGCCTGCGGAAATGATGTCCGCAAGAGCTCCGTTGCGCGCAAGCATTTCCAGGACCTGTTTGCTGCCCGGCGCAATCGAAAGAGTGACGTTTTCGCTGATTTTGCGTCCTTTCAGCATTCCGGCGACGATCATCAGGTCGCGGTAGGAACTGTTCGTGCAGGAGCCGATGATGACCTGTCCGACTTCGGTTCCCTTCAGCGCCGCAATCGACTTGATGTTGTCGGGACTCGACGGACATGCCGCAAGAGGTTCCAGCGTATTCAGATCAATCTGAATCAGCCGGTCGTATTCCGCATCGGGTCCGGCGGAGAGTCCAACCCAGTCGGCGCCTCTGCCCTGGGCATCAAGAAATTCCTTCGTCATTTCATCGGAAGGAAACACGGAACAGGTGACGCCGAGTTCCGCTCCCATATTTGTAATGGTCGCACGCTGCGGAACCGTCAGAGTCTTCACTCCTTCCCCGAAATATTCCACCATGCAGCCGACATTTCCCTTTGTGGAAAGAATCTCCAGCATTTTCAGGATGATATCCTTTGCGGAGACCCAGTTGGAAAGTTTTCCCTTGAGTTCCACTCCGATGATTTTCGGAAACGCAAGACGGAAGGGCTGTCCCGCCATGGCAAGCGCGACATCAAGTCCGCCCGCTCCGATCGCCATCATGCCGATTCCGCCGCCGGTCGGCGTGTGAGAGTCGGAACCGAGCAGCGTCTTGCCGGGAACGCCGAACCGTTCCAGGTGCACCTGATGGCAGATGCCGTTCCCGGGACGCGAAAAGCGGACTCCCTTGGATGCCGCAACACTCTGAAGATAAAGATGATCGTTCCTGTTTTCCGGTCCGTTCTGCATCATGTTGTGATCGACGTAGGAGACGGAGAGTTCCGTAGCCACTTTCTTCACCCCCATGGCTTCCAGTTCAAGATACGCCATGGTTCCGGTTGCATCCTGCGTGAGGGTCTGGTCAATTTTGATGGATATCGGTTCTCCGGCTTTCTTTTCTCCGGATACGATGTGTGCATCGAGAATCTTCTGAATCAATGTGTTTTTTGCCATGTTTTCAGCAAACCTTCTGTTGAAGAGTTGAAAAAAAAAGCGGGAACGTTCCTTTGGACCGCACCCGCATCTTTCCTGTATAACGAAATATACAGTTCGCCGAATCAGTCGATCGGCTTGGTCTTGGGAAGACCACTGAGAACTTTCTGGCCTTCTTTCCAGCGGCCTTCCGCCGTGAGCATGTTGATGCGCTCATAGCGTTTCAGAACGTTTCTCTTCTTGCGGATCTTTCCCGATGATTTCAAGCTTGGATGTCTGGACATATTAATCACTCCTGTGTTTCAGTCTATCGAAAGTTTAAACTATACCATACATGCGGGTTTTTTCAAGTTCTTTTTGAAAAAAGACAGAAAAATTTACTTTTGAATCCGTTCAATTGTTTTTGTCCAGAGAATTTCCCGCGCGTCTTTCTTTTTGAGGGATAGGGTCCATACGCTTCCGCGCAGAGCACTGATTAACAGGTATTCATAGTCCCTGCCGGTTGTCAAACGGAACAGATTCGGATCCAGCGAATTCAGAAAACGGGTATTGATCCCCTCGGAGGAGAGCATGGTGAGCCGGACCGGTGCTAGCTGCTTCCGGACAACAAACTGAGTCAGAGCGACGCACATGGAGGATTCCGCCTGCGCCATTGTAATATTCCTGTTTACGGTATCCGGTTTTTTTCCCGTAATGGATTCCGGCGGATCCCCCGGCGGCAGAAACAAACCGCATCCCGCCAGGGACAACGCAAACGGAAGCATCAATATAACGCCAATTCTCATAATCGCATCCTTTCTTCCCGTAAAATACATGGGAAAGAGAATAAGACAAACGAAAAAAAGAAAAAAATCAGTTGAAAATAACCAAAGATGAATTATGTTATCCCATTCCTGCTGCCGAAGTGGCGGAATGGCAGACGCACTAGACTCAAAATCTGGCGCCAGCGATGGCATGAGGGTTCGACCCCCTCCTTCGGCACCATTTCCTCTCCCTCAAAAAATTACGGAAAAATGCGTCAGCATTTTTCTCGGGTCAAGGACTGTGTCCTTGTCGCGGTCCAGCGGCGAGACGCTGGTCGTGCGCAGCACGAAACTCTCTTTTATACTTCTCTCACACAATTGATTCTATGAAAAAAAACAGGATTTCGCCCTCTGGGCGACCAGCTTATTCAGCTGGACCGAAGCAGGTCACGGACCTGCACCGAGCCTTGCGGCTCCATATTTTCCGGAATTTCGTATAAAAATTTTTTTCAAAAAAATAATGATTTTCTTCTTGACATCCTGTAAATAAATGTTATATTTAATTAAATGAAAAATAAAATTAGCGTTTTGAGGTTCAGAGAATGGCAAACGACAATATTCATTCAGATTTTCTTAAGGTCTGCCGGGAGAATGGCTGGAAATGCACTCCTCAGCGATTGGCAATCTATGGTTTTCTGCAGGGAAATCTTACGCATCCGGATGTGGATACCGTCTGGGAAGCGGTTCGAGGATCGCTGCCTGCGATTACGCGGGAAAGCGTCTATCGGATTCTGAACGAGTTCGCCGATCAGGGAATGATCCGCCGTCTGGATCAGATTGACAGTGCCCGCTATGATTCCCGTACGGGGCTTCACGGTCATTTCATCTGTAAAAGATGCGGCGGAATTTCCGATTTTGACTGGCCGGAAGGAATTGCCGTCCCTCGGGAAGCTCAGAATGGAACAGTTGACCACATGGAGATTCGGTTGATTGGACTTTGCAGCAAATGCGCGGCAACTGAAAGCGGAAGCTCTTGCGGGAAGATTCCTCGGACATGAACTCGTGCCTGTCGGATCGCTCGAAGCGCTGGAATGAAACGCGATAAAAACGATGAAGATCCCCCCCAATAATAAAATAAAAAAAAGAAAAAGGAGGAAGAGAATGAGAAGCATCACAAAAATCGAACTGCAGTATGCGCACAGGTTCTACAAGTTCCAGGGTGAAGCCCAGTACCTTCACGGACATACCGGGGTGCTGACGCTCGAGGTCGAGGACTCCATCGAGCCCGGCGTCAATATGGTTTTCCCCTGCAACGAGATTCAGAAGACCGCATGGGAGGTGTTGAAGAATTTTGACCATGCCCTGATTCTGCGTCAGGATGATCCCCTTCTGCCGGCAATTCTTGAGGTCTATGAGAAGCAGGGAATCAAGAATGGTGCGCCGTCCAACAAGATGAAGGGCGCCGCATTTCAGACGGAACTCGCTACCGCATATCCCGATGCCCGTCTGGTCGTTACCAAAGAGACCATGACGGTTGAAGGGATGATAAAAATGGTGTACGAGCTCTTGAAAGACAAGCTCAACATTGCAAAAATCACCTTTACCAGCGGAGTCAATGCCGCGACTCAGGAATATACTCCCGACAGGACTGTTGACCGTTGTCCTCTCTGCGGTGTCGCCCTGGTTGACGGCGTTTGCCCGAAGTGCGGATACAAGAAACATTAAGACGGGTTGACCGTTCTTCCGCGGAACGCGAAAAGGGAACAGGTTTTCCGGAGCACTCCCGCATGGCAGCCGGGAGTTCCGAAGATTTCCTTTTCGCGTTTTTTGATTTTCCATCTCGGCGGGAGTTGCGCGGCGTCCGGGAGATAGGGACTCCTTCACAGAACGGCGGTGATCTTTCCTTCCGGCGCAGGCGGAAACGGATGCGGCGGATAAGTCCGGGTCAGCATTCCGGGAAACGGAAAATCTGATCGCAGTTTTCAATGGTGGAAAGGCGGTGGGCAGCGATGATCATTGTGAATTTTCCATTCAGAGCGGAGAGGGCTTCCACGAACGCGGCTTCCGTTTCGGTATCCAGCGCGCTGGTTGCCTCGTCGAAGATCAGAATGGAGGGGTCCGTGTAAAGCGCGCGGGCGATGCCGATCCGCTGCCGCTGTCCGCCGGAAAGATTTTTCCCCCGTTCCCCGAGGTGTGTGTCAATTCCGTTTTCGAGTTTGGATATGAACTTTTCCGCTTGTGCGATCCGGAGACATTGCAGTACTTTCTCCCGGTCGATTTTTTCCGGCGGAACTCCCAGTGCCACATTTTCTGCAATGGAGCATTCCGCCAGTGTAATCGTCTGGGGGACATAGCCGATGATTTTGCGCCAGGAGAAGATGTTTTCCCGGATATTGCGTCCGTCCGCGAGAATGCCGCCTTCTGTCGGGAAGAGCAGTCCGGCAAGAAGATCAATCAGGGTGGTTTTCCCGCATCCGGTCGGTCCGACCAGCGCCAGAGAAGTATTCCTGGGAATGGTCAGATTGATTCCGGAAAAGACCGGTTTCCCCCGGTAGGCGAACGCGAGATTCTCCAATCGGATTTCCCGGTTGAATTCAATTGGCGGAGCGCATTTCTCCGGAGTCGTTTCCAGTTGAATATGGCTCAAGTCATCGGAAATGGATTCGAAAAGGGGCAGAGTTGCCCGGACTCTTGTCAGATAATAGTGGATTCGGGAAACGGACGGCATCAGGCGCAGCAGGACAATTCCGATGAAAGAGACTTTCAGCGCAATGGATGCCGGGGAGATCTGAAACTGCAGCATCACCACAATCGTGCCCATTCCGAACACCACGGCCGCGGCTTCAATGATGAAGCGCGGAATTTGAGAATAGAGAAACAGTTTCCGCTCCGGTTCCAGTGCCTGGGCTTCCATTCCCCGGCATTTTTCCCGGAAAAAGGGTTCCCGTCCAGCCAGTTTGATTTCCCGCAGGGCTTCCATTGCAAACAGAATGTGCGCATTGAGAATCCCGCTCTGTTTCATTGCCTGAAGACTCAGATTCTGCACCAGATGCCGCATAAGCAGATAGATCAGGTACGAGAAAACACCGCAGAGGACGATCAGAGTCAACGCGGTCAGCGGCGCCAGCACAAAAACGGAACCAAGCATCAGCAGAATGACCAGCCCTTCGGAAACCAGCATGATGAGACTGTTGATCAGATCGGCTATGTTCCGGCACATCTGAATCTTTGCTGAAAGTTCGCCTGTCGTTTTGGAAAGGGAATAATCATACGTCGTCCCGATGTATTTGACAAGCAGATTCGCCCCGATACGGGAGGTCAGCGCAAAGGCGAACCGGACCTGAAAACATGTCACCAGATAAAGACAGAGATTCTTGAAACAGAAAAACAGAATGATTCCGATGCACAGAATGCTCAGAAACTGGTTGAATGGAAGATCTCCCACCGCATGTTTGACGATCATCAGCAGCCTGTTCTGATCAAACAGTTCCGGGGTAAGGAAAAGAGCGATGACCGGCATGATCAGTCCGATTCCGCAGAGTTCCAGCAGACCGCTGAAACAAACCGCCGCCGTCAGAAAGAGCACGGTGTATTTTTCCCTCGGCAGGAGAATTGCTCTGAGACGGTTGATCAGGTTCAGCATGGCGGCTTCTCCGGATTGCGGTCGACCAGCGGATGACGGATGTACTCCCCGGTGACGGAACTCAGGTAAGCTCCGTCTTTTCTCCGGCAGTCCGGCGTGAGGATCACTTTGCCGCCGCCTTCCGGAAGATCAATGGCAAACGACGGCGTTGCAATCGAGGAGAGAGTCGACCGGAATTCGTTCATGATTTCCAGTCCCTTTCCGATTCCCGTTGCAAAATGGGAAACCCCTTCGATCGGATCAATGTGAAATAGATAGTGCGGCTTCACGCGAAGAGCCGCGAGATGTTTGAACAGTCTCCGCAGAATTGCCGCATCATCGTTGATTCCCGCCAGAAGAACGGTCTGGTTCAGGACGGGGACTCCGCGGGAGACGAGAAGACGGCAGGCGCGTTCCGCTTCAGGGGGCAGTTCATCGGGATGGTCAAAGTGGGTGACAAACCAGACACCGTCGATCGCGGCGAGATCCGAGGCCAGCCGTTCCGTGATGCGCGAGGGCTGCACGGCAGGCGCCCGGGAACAGATGCGGACCGTTTCCACGCCTCCGGAGTTCCGGATGCGTTCCGCAATCTCCAGCAGACGGTGATCGGTAAGCACCAGCGGATCACCGCCGCTGAGCAGAATATCTGTGATCTCTTTGTGCGCATCCAGAAAGGCGCAGATGACATCCAGTTCGGCGGAGGATATATG
>CALXMJ010000314.1 GCA_944389445.1 uncultured Victivallales bacterium
TAAAACCAAACCGGATCTATTATTTCAGCGTCTTTATGAAGGAAACACGGAAAGGCGCATGGCCTCATCCTTCCCTGCAGTTTCTGAATTCGCAACGAAAGGCCATCGCTTCGGCAAAACTCAGACGAGCTGAAGGTGTATATTCCCAGTCCAATTCCTATGAACTTTTTGAAACAACTTTCCAGGCTCTGCCGAATCAGCACTTTGTTCACATTTCCTTAGTTCTGCAAAATCTCGGCTGCGGAGAGGTTCTGTTTGACCGGGTAACCCTCCAGGAACTCCCGAATTGACAAAAAGACTTTTCTGAGAAATACACGCAAAGAAAACGGCGGGAACTCTGCTCCCGCCGGGATCGCAGGAACGGATCTGACTGTATGTCAGCTCCCCGATCGGCCGTCCTTTCAACTCCTCCGGAAGATTTTCAACAATGCGGTCAAGGGTGTTGTCGTGGACACTTACAAACACACCGTCCGCGGTCCGGTTGACATCCGCCTCCGGCCGCGCACCCAGCATCCACCCGTATTCGAATCCTGCAAGACAACTCTCCGGCATCTCGAACCCTCCTCCTCCGCCGCGATGCGCCTCCCAGACAACAATCCGATCTTCCACTTCCCTGTTCCAATCCATATCAAGCCCTCCTTTCTCTGAAGGAAACCATATTCCCGACAGCTGAAAAAATCAAATTCAATCACTGAAAATCATAAAATCAATCAAAAACAATCATTATTTTGATTGAAACAATCAGAAATAAGTTGATTTTTGCAAATTCAGCGCTATGCTTTCAAAAAAGGAGATCTCCATGAAACAGGAATTCCGACTGAGGAAAATGCTTGAGTACCTCACCGACCACGAAATGCTGAGCGTGAACGATGCAACCGTCCTTCTCTCCGCAAGTCCCGCCACCGTGCGGAGAGACTTCAGCGTTCTTGCCCGGAATGGTTCCGTCAAAAAACTGCATGGCGGAATCATCCCGGCACAGGAGCGGGATTCGCTTCTTCCGTTCTGTCTGCGCGCACGATGGTACTCCGAAGAAAAAAGGAAACTGGCGGAAAAAACAGTCGCCCTCCTTCATCCAGGCGAAACCCTGTTCATCGACGGCGGCACAACCACTTCCCATCTCGGCATGTTCCTCCCGGAAACGGGATATACGGTCATCACGAACTCCCTCCCGCTCTGCGAAATTCTCACGCAGAGATTCCCGAACAAAGGCAGCTCCGGAGTTCTGCTGACCGGAGGACGGCTCCACATGGCAAGCGGCCTCCTACTCGGAAGCAGCGCGGAGGAGAGTCTCCGCCAATACCATGCGGAAACCACCATTTTTTCCGTACGCGGACTTGACGCCCGGACCATCTACAACGACACGGAAACCATCGCCGGAATCGAAAAAACCATGATCGCTCGCTCAGACCGCCTGATCGTGATCGCGGACCACAGCAAAATCGGCAAACGGGCAATGGCGCAGATCTGCTCCATCCGGAAAGCTGCATATCTGGTCACAACCGAAACACCGGAAAACAGGGACATCCTGGAGCAAATCCGCGACACCGGCGTCCAGGTCATTGCCTGACCGACATTGCCGGCAGCAGGCGCCATCAGGATTTCAAATTCAGAATCCGTCCCGTCAGCCCCCGGACATGAACATCAGGCCCCAGCGATTCGGCAATCCGGATCAGTTCCCCGTCCGAATAGGTCGGCTGGCAGCTCAATTCATCATCAATCACCTCCACCGGATTGTACTGCTGAAGCACCCAGCGCTTCACACCGGACTCCTTCAGTTCACCGTGCATCCGTGCCAGATCCTCCGGGGAAAGCAGACTGCGGTGAACGGTGGTCCTCACATCCAGTTCCAAGCCGGAAGCGGCCGCAAGTCCGATCGAACGGCGGACCCGCACAGGAAGCTCCGGATCATCCACATTTGTCAGTTCGGCATACTTCGCCGCCGGAGCCTTGTAATCAATACCGAACGCGTTCACCAGAGATTCGTTCAGCATCCGCTCCAGAACTTCCGGACGGCTGCCGTTCGTATCCAGTTTCACAAGGAATCCCTCTCCGCGGATTCTGGCGGCAAATCCGGGAAGCCCATCATGCAGAGTCGGTTCCCCGCCGGAAATCACGACCCCGTCAAGACGCCGTTTCCGTGATTCGAGAAAATGAAAAAATTGAGGCTCCGTCACCCTCGGCTGACTCGACGGGTCAAACACCAGACACGGATTGTGGCAGAACGGACAGCGGAAATTGCATCCGCCCGTAAACACAATGCAGCTGATTTTTCCCGGATAATCAATCAGACTGAAGGTCTGAAGCCCTCGTATGTCAATCATAATACTCCCATGTCCCGCCTGGAGAATCTCCAGCGGAACCCATTGATGGCTGCTGAGTTGAATAAAAAGCCTTCCGGCAAAAAAGAAAAGCCGACGCGGAAACCGTCGGCTTTCCCGTGCACAGACGGAAGGTTACTTCTGGACGGGAACCATCTTCGGACAAGCCCCCGCGACTTCATAGGTTCTGCGGTCCTTGAACTCCTCTTTCTTCCCCTTGTTCCAGTTGGAAACAGGCCTGAAATAACCGCACACTCTGGAATACACTTCCGTCTTCTCTCCGCACTTTGCCATTTTACCTTTTTCTCCTTTTTTCTTGTAATAAATCTATTCAATCAGTCCGTCCGGACTGAACTTCGCTATGCTTCCAGCGGGCACGAGGTGTGCTCTCCGGGAATATATCCGTGAACCGGACAAATGCTGAACGAGGGCGTCAGCGTGAAATACGGAATGCGATAGTTCTCCGCCATCCGCTTCACCACCGAAGCAACCAGCTCCGGATCTTCGATCCTCTCGCCGATGAACGCATGGAACACGGTTCCGCCGGTATAGAGCTTCTGCAGAGGCTCCTGCATGTCAAGAGCTTCAAAAAGATCGTTCGTATAACCGACCGGCAGCTGTGTCGAATTCGTATAGTACGGGTTGTCCTCGCCCGCGCAGATGATTTCCGGATAAAGTTTGCGGTCGATCTTCGCCAGACGGAAACTGGTGCCCTCCGCCGGAGTCGCTTCCAGGTTGTAAATATGGCCGGTGCTCTCCTGGAAGTCCTTGATCTTCTCCGCCATGTGCTTCAGGACCCGGACCGAAAACTCCTGTCCTTCCTTGTCGCAGATGGAAGCGCCGAGGAAGTTCAGGCAGCATTCATTCATGCCGACCAGACCGATGGTGCTGAAATGATGATCCAGCGTTTTCAGATAGATCTTGGTGTAGGGCAGCAAATCCCCTTCAAGGTGCTTCTGGACGACTTTGCGCTTGATTTCGAGAGAATCCTTCGCCAGACTCATCAGCTGGTCGAGACGGGCGAAGAACTCCTTTTCATCATGCGCGATATATCCGATTCTGGGCATGTTGATGGTCACAACGCCGATGGAGCCGGTCTGCTCGCCCGCGCCGAAAAGACCGCCGGTCTTGTTGCGGAGTTCGCGCATGTCCATCTGAAGACGGCAGCACATGGAGCGGACATCCCCCGGTTTCAGATCGCTGTTGATGAAGTTCTGGAAGTAGGGGAGCCCGTATTTTCCGGTCACGGCGAAGAGGAGCTTCGCGTTTTCGGTGTCCCAGTTGAAATCCCGCGTGATATTGTAGGTCGGGATCGGGAAGGTAAAGATTCTTCCGTCGCGATCGCCCTCGGACATGACCTCAAGGAAGGCCTTGTTGATCAGATCCATCTCCGCCTGATAGTCGCCGTAATGGTCGCCTTCCAGCAGTTTGCCGCCGATAATCACCGGATGATCCTTGAGATCGTCGGGCACCACCCAGTCGAATGTCAGATTTGTGAACGGAGTCTGCCCCCAGCGGCTGGCGATGTTCAGTCCGAACACGAACTGCTGGATCGCCTGTTTCACCTGCCTGTAATTCAGTCCGTCGCGGCGGACAAACGGCGCCAGGAAAGTGTCGAACGAACTGAACGCCTGCGCGCCCGCCCACTCGGTCTGGAGGGTGGAAAGGAAGTTGACGATCTGACCGAGAGCCGTATCGAAATGTTTGGCGGGAGCCGCGCTGGCGCGCCCGCCGCTGCCCTGAAAGCCGCGTTCGAGAAGCTCGCGGAGGCTCCATCCGGCACAGTAACCGACAATTCCGCAGGAGAGATCATGCAGATGGAAATCTCCATTGGTGTGCGCATCGGCAATCTCTTTCGGATAGATGTTAGCAAGCGTGTAGTTGGCGACGACCGCTCCGGAAACGTGATTCAGCAGACTCGCATAGGAATAACCGGAGTTGGAGTTCTCGTTGACTCTCCAGTCCTCCTGTCCGATGTAGCTTGCCACGAGGTCCTGCACATCCATCATCAGGTGCCTTGCCTCGCGCATCTTCTGGTGCTGGGAGCGGTAAAGAATGTAAAGCTTCGCCGCTTTGGAAAGACCCTTTTTGATGAACGCGTGCTCCACAAGGTCCTGAATCAGTTCGACATCCGGAATGGAATCCTCCGAATCGAATCCGCGGATCTTCAGCTCCTGCACGACTTCCTTTGCCACATTCCTTGCGATTTTGTCACTGCCGGTCCCCGCGGCTTTCAGCGCTCTTCCCGCGGCGATGGCAATCCGTTCCGGTTCAAACTCGACGATTCTGCCGTCGCGTTTCTTCATTTTCCGGATCTGGGTTGCGATATCCATGTTCCCCACTTTCTCTCCTAGAAAAACTCATTAAAAACAGAATAGGAAACGACCGTCTGTTCCAGCGTCTCCGGTCGTCCGACAAACTTTACTCTAACACATCATATAGATATTTCAAACAAAAAACCACAACAGATTGTGTTATTCTTTAAAATTTTTTTCATTTTTTTTCAGAAAAGGGGATTGACATTGCAGAAAACTTATCCCGTGATTTTTTTCACAGAAAAATCAGAAAAACTTCCTGCATTTTTTCTGAGAAATCCCTTTTCCCCCTCTTGACATCTTCCTTACTTATTATTGCATAACTAAAATTTCTCCTTCAGAAAAAAGCGGTCTGGAAAAAGAGAAAACGGAAACGGATTTCCGGAAAAGAAAAGGAAGAAACCATCCTCCCGGCATCTCTGAATCCGGAACTGGAACTCAAAGCGGCAGGAGACCTGCGTCTGACAGCCGAATTCCTGGACGGAACCCGTTTCTCAATCCGGACAGCGGAACAGGATGGTTTGAAGTTCTACCGTTCCGCCGCCTTCACGGAACTGGAACTGCTCGGACCGCAGACTACGCTTGCGCCGGAAGAAAGCGTTGCCCTTACCGAAATCTGGACTCTTTCCGCAACATCCGGTGAAGAACCCGCGACGGTACAGGAAGAATAACGGGAAGGTGTTACTTCCAGGCGTCACGAACAAGTTTTGCCGTATTGACAAGCGCCTCCGGCACGCAGCGGATATCACCGACAACCGGCATGAAATTGTTGTCGCCCACCCAGCGCGGAACGATGTGCATGTGCAGATGATCCGCCACACCGGCGCCCGCCGCAACGCCCAGGTTGAATCCCACATTGAACCCGTCCGGATGCATCAGCTCTTTGAGGACATCCTTCGCGCGGACGCAGGTGTCGATGATCTCGTGCCGTGCGTCGGCGGAAAGCAGCGAAAGATCTCCGCAATGCTCATAAGGAGCGATCAGCAGGTGTCCGGCATTGTAGGGATAGCGGTTCAGGATGACAAAGCAGTGTTCCAGACGCGCGACGATCAATTCCTCCTCGATGGAATCGAAGTTTTCCTTTTTGCCGCAGAGGAAGCAGCCGGGAGTCTTTTTCGAGCGGATGAATTCAATTCTCCACGGAGCCCACAAAGGACGGTTTTCGTTCTCCATTTTTTTCCTTTCCAGAGTTTGATTTTTTATAAAGTCCGGTTATATTATCTCTTTCACGGCCGCAAACCTCCAGGTCTGCTGCTACTGTATGTTGAAACGAGCTCTATATAAGATAACCACAATTGACAAGGTTTGCAAAAAATGAAAGAAGGAATTCATCCGAATTATGGTCCCGCGAAGGTGATCTGCGCCTGCGGAAAGGTCTGGGAAATCAACTCCACGAGAAAAGAGCAGAGAGTCGGTATCTGCGCGGAATGTCATCCGTTCTTCACCGGCAAACAGAAACTGGTGGACGTCGCAGGACGCGTTGACAAGTTCAACCGCCGCTACGGCAAAAAGGCTCAATAAGCCAGTTCTCCGAAAACCCGTTCCACGACCGGAATTTTCCTTTTGCATCCTCCGGTCCGGTCAACGGGTTTTTCTTTTTCGGGAGAAATGATGAAACCGGAAGACATTGCAGTCCATATTGATTCCATGAAGGGACGGTTCGCCGAGCTCGAAACGAAACTTGCCGATCCGGACATCTATTCCAGGCCGGCGGAGTGCAAGGCGCTCTCCCGTGAACGTCAATGCCTTTCCGATCTCTTCCACCTTTACGGCGAATGGAGCGCCGCGATCGAACAGCTCGACGAAAACAAACGTCTCCTCCAGGAGGAGAAAGATGAAGAATTTCTCCAGCTTCTTGAAGCCGATATTCAGGATCTCGAACAGAAATCCGCGGCGATCGAACAGCAGATCACCATTGCACTGATCCCCCGCGACGCTGCCGACGCCCGCGACACCATCGTGGAAATCCGTCCGGCGGCGGGCGGCGAGGAAGCCGCTCTCTTTGCCGGGGAAATGTTCCGCATGTACACTAAATTCGCGGAGCGGAAAGGATGGAAATGCGAAGTCCTTGATCTTTCGGAAAGCGATCTCGGCGGCGTCAAGGAAGCGGTATTCTCTCTTGCGGGAACCGATGTCTATTCGCTCATGAAATTCGAAAGCGGGGTTCACCGGGTCCAGCGCGTGCCGTCGACAGAAGCATCCGGACGGATTCACACTTCGACCATCACGGTCTCCGTTCTGCCGGAAGCCGATGAACTGGATGAAATCGAACTCCGTCATGAAGATCTGGAAATCTCCACATTCCGCTCTTCGGGGCCCGGCGGACAGAATGTCAACCGGACCGATTCCGCGGTCCGCATTGTCCACAAGCCCAGCGGACTGGTCGTTGCCAGTCAGCAGGAGCGTTCCCAGATCCGCAACCGGGAAATCGCACTCCGCATCCTGAAGGCGAAACTGCTGGAAATCCAGCGCAGGGAAGAAGCCGCCAAACATGCGGCATCCAAACGCATGCAGGTCGGAACAGGCGACCGAAGCGAACGGATCCGCACCTACAATTTTCCCCAGAACCGCATCACGGATCACCGGTATGGAGTCTCGACTTATGACCTTCCCGGGCTGATGGAAGGAAATCTGGACCAGATTCTGAACCCGATCCTCGCAGAGGAGAGCCGGAGGGAAATCGAACGGATTCTCTCGGGGAAAGGGTAAGCCCATGCATAAAATCGGAATTATCTGCTGCTATTTCGGTAATCTGCCGAACTATTTTTCGCTCTGGCTGAAGTCCTGTGCGGCGAATCCGACCATCGACTGGCTTTTCTTTTCAGATCAGTCCGTGAAGAATCTACCGGAAAATGTCCATCTTCACGCGACGACTCTGGACGCCGTCGCAGATCTTGCGCGTACACGGACCGGATTTTCAACTCTGGTCCTGCCGACCCCCTACAAACTCTGCGACTACAAGGTCATGTATGGGGAAATCTTTCAGGATTATCTCAAGAATTACGACTTCTGGGGATACTGCGACTTCGACATGCTGTTCGGCGATCTGCGGAAATTTCTGCCTCCGGAGCGTCTGGATCATTTTGACAAAATCTTTGCAATGGGGCATCTTTCCCTCTATCGGAACACGCCGGAATGCAATGCCCGCTATCGTCTGCCGGGCGGGAAATTCACCTGCCGGGAGGTCGTGGAGAACCCAGTCAACTACGCTTTCGATGAATGGCGGGGAATCTACCGGATCTACAAGGAGAATCATCTGCCGATGTTTGAGGAGGAACTCTTTGCCAATCCGACCTGCAACCGGAAACGCTTCTCCTTCCAGAAACGGACCTCGGACAAATATCCGGCCCCGGCGCCCGATTACCCGCATCAGCTCTTCTACTGGGAAAACGGACATGTCATGCGGGCATACATCTCTCCGGAAAAGAAAATACTGACCGATGAATTTGCCTACATTCATTTTTTCAAGCGCCGTTTCCCGACTCCCGGCCGGGCAACGGAAGAGGCGGAGGCATTCTTCTGCACTCCAAACGGTTTTCTTCCAAAGCAGCCGGGAATTCTTCCTACGGAAAAAGAGATCCGTTCCCTGAATCCTTTCTACGGTTCCCTGTATGAAAAAATTGAGTTCAAAATCCGCAGAAAGATTTTGAAGCACCAGAATCACAAGATTTTTGTAAAACGGACAAGACAATAATCCAGACGGACTGTTTTCAAGGAGACTGCGCCATGTTCCGCAAAAAGACTATCCAGAGATGGAAAAAATACATCGGCAATCTCTTCCGGATTCCGACCAACGGCAACTCATATGAACTGATTCTGCCAAACGGGAAAGTGAAACGGTATCCGAGAATCCCGGGGTTGAAAGTCGCTTTTCACGGAGTCAACAGCAAAGTAAGAATTTATGCACCGGCCCGATTTGAAAATTCGAAAATCATTCTGAACGACAATTCCGAATGTATCATCGGAAGTACAGGCAGACGTCTCAGGATCCGGAACCTGAACGTGATCCGTGCAAGCAACCTGTCGCTGACCATCGGCGAAGGCACCTCCATTTCCGGCATGACGGTCAATGCTTTTGACAAGCATGACGCCACAATTCAAATCGGAAAACACTGCATGTTCTCCTATGACATCAACATATTCACCTCCGATGGACACACCATCTATGAACAGGAGACGGGAAAAATCACCAATCGTCAGCCCTGCAAGATCATAGTTGAAGACCATGTCTGGATTGGCTGGCATGTCACGCTTCTGAAAAATGCCGCTATCGCTTCCGATTCCATTGTCGGTGCCACAAGCCTTGTCACTGGCGAATTCAAGGAACCGAATTCACTCATTGCCGGAATCCCGGCAAAGCTCATCCGGAGAGGAATCAACTGGGACAGGACCTCCGTTACCGAGTTCGGCGAATACCGCGATCCGGAACGTTCCAGGTACAAAGACGAATAAGCGCCATCTCTCCTCACCGGCGTATTTTCCGATATCTCTGCGGGGAAAGACCGTAGTGCCGCTTGAACTGACGGCAGAAATAATTGCTGTCGGAAAATCCCACGCGGTCGGCAATGTCGCTGATCGAAAGCTCGGGATTCACCAGCAGCAGAAGACTCTTTTTCAAACGCAGCATCAGCAGATACTCGTTCGGCGGATATCCGGTCGCCTTCCGGAACTGACGGGTCAGAGTACTGACCGACATACCCGCCAGTTTTGCCATCCGCTCCCGGCTCCATCCCTCCTGGGAACGGTCCGAAATTTCGTTGATCAGCCGATAAAGTTCGAATGGTCCCTCCGGCGCGTTTTCCTGTCCGGCACCATACAGACGCGAGAGCTTCACCGTAAGCAGAACCAGCCATGCGGACATCGCCGATGCGAAATCCTCTTCGCGCCCGTTCTGTTCCTCCTCAATCGACGCCAGAATCTCCAGAATCCCGGACAGCTCCTCCGGCGGAAGATGCAACCCCCGCCGACGGTTCGAAAAACCAGGTTCCAGAAGAAACAGACTCCGCAGAACCGGATAGCGGCAAAGCGCAAACAGCGGATTGTTCACCTCGTGCAGATCAAACAGCAGGTTGCAGAGCGCCAGATCATGCAGATTCTCATACCCATGACGCGTCTGCCCCTTGATCAGAAACACATCCCCTGCGGAAATCGGGCGGCGCTCCCCGAAAATCAGATGCTCGCCCCATCCGCGGTACACAATCACCAGCTCGGAAAACTCATGACTGTGAAGTCCGTATTCCTCCTGCGGATCGCGACGGATCAGCTTCAGCGGCAGCCGCCGGTCCGTCAGAAAATCGGTACGGGAAAGAATTTCTGCCATATCATCTCCTTTTTGACCCGATAATACTATAAAAAGCGCCATTTGTCAAGGTTATTTGACTTTAAAATGCTAACTTATTACAGAAAAAAAAACTCCGTTCAAATAATACGGAAAAAAAGGAGCAGGAAGATGTTGTCAAAAAACACGGAAAGCAATTACAGGTTCGCCAAAGAGTACTACGCCTCCATCGGCGTCGATACCGACGCCGCACTGAAAAAACTTGCCGCCATCCCGATCTCCCTCCACTGCTGGCAGGGCGATGACGTCGGCGGATTCGAACCGAATGCCGGAGGCGCTTCCGGCGGAATCCTCTCCACCGGCAACTATCCCGGACGGGCACGCACACCGGAAGAACTCAGAAGCGACATCGACAAAGCGTTCTCCCTTATTCCCGGCATGAAGCGCCTGAACCTCCATGCGATCTATCTCGATTCGGACAAAGCCGTGGACCGCAACCGGATCACACCCGAACATTTCCAGTCGTGGATCGACTGGGCAAAACAGAAAAAAGCCGGACTTGATTTCAATCCGACCTTCTTCGGGCATCCGAAAGCGGCATCGAACCTGACGCTCTCGCATCCGGATGCCGGCATCCGGAAATTCTGGATCGAACACGGAATCGCCTGCCGCAAAATCGCGGAGGAGATGGGACGCCAGCTCAAGACAACCTCCATCATGAACACCTGGATCCCAGACGGATTCAAAGATGTCACCATCGACCGGCTCGCCGCACGGAAAAGGCTTGAACACTCCCTCGACGCAATGTTTCAGGAAAAAATTTCTCCCAGATACATGAAGGATGCCGTCGAATCCAAACTCTTCGGCATCGGCGTGGAAACCTGCACCGTGGGATCAAACGAATTCTATCTCGGATACGCCGTGAAAAACGGAATCCTGCTCACGCTTGATTCCGGACACTTCCATCCGACGGAGATCATCAGCGACAAGATCAGTTCCGTTCTGCTGTTTGTCAAGGAAATTCTTCTCCACGTCTCGCGTCCCGTCCGCTGGGACAGCGACCATGTGGTCTTCTTTGACGACGAGCTTCAGGCAATCGCCCGCGAAATCATTTACAACGGCGCCGAAAAGGTTCATATCGGACTTGACTACTTCGATGCCACCATCAACCGCATCATCGCCTGGGTCGTCGGCACCCGCAATATGCAGAAGGCTCTTCTGAAAGCCCTTCTCGAACCGGCGGATCAACTCAAAAAAATGGAAAAAGAGTTCAACAACGGACGCAAAATGGCCCTGATCGAAGAACTCAAAATGTTCCCTCTCGGCGCCGTTTACGATCACTTCTGCGAACAGCAGGGCGTTCCTCCCGGAATCGGATTCATTCCGGAAATCGACAAATACGAGAAGCAGGTGCTCTCTCTGCGATAATCGTGTTTCTCATTTTTCCCCTCAAAGCCGCGGCACTCCGGTCCGCGGCTTTTTTCATGCTGCGGAAAACATTCCTCTGATCTTTCCATGCAGTTTCTGATCCGCAACTGCGGAAAAATCAATTTTTTTCATCATGCCCCCTTGCGGAAATCAAAAAATGTTGTATAATTTAAAATATGCTGGTACCCTCTGGTATCCATTATAAGGAGTTTCCCATGGCGGGATCAAACATTCATGAATACATCAAGCTGCGTCAGTATTTCATCAATCTGACGCTTCGTGCCGATCCGGAAAATCCGCTGCCGTCGGAACGCACGCTTGCAGAGATGTTCGGAGTTGCGCGGAAAACGGTCCGCCGGGCATTGGAGGATATGGTCAGAGATCGCTATCTGATCAAGCGGCCCCGTCGCGGATATTTTGTCAATCCGTTTTCCATGAGAGAGGACGAACGCCGCATGAAAATCATCGGGATTCTTCACCGGAACGGCATGCACGCGCTTTACAATCAGGAGGATGCCCGGTTCATGGAAGAATTTTTCCGGGAAATCCGCCGTTACCGAGCCTGCGCCCAGCTGATCATGACATCCAATCCGGAAATGATCTACAATGATATCGTCAACAGCAAACTCGACGGTCTGGTCTGGCTTGGAGTCCCGAAACCCCATATTCCCGTATTTGAACGGATTCACCGGGAAAATGTCCTGCCGATCGTCGGACACTTCGATCTTGCTCTCCCCAACTGCGGAGATTATGTCTACATGGATCACTTCAAGGAGGGATATCAGAAAACAAAATATCTGCTGGATCACGGATGCAGAAGAATTCTTTTTGTCCAGACCCCGGGAGTCGAACGCAGTCACGATGGATATCTCGCAGCCCTGAAAGACGCCGGAATCGAACCGCTTCCGGAACTCCTTGCGGAGGAAAACAGCTACCTCCAGAAACTCCCTGCCCTGCTGGAACAGTACCGGATCGACGGAGCAGCCGTCCGTTTCGATCAGGCGGATCGAATCCGGACTTTCGCCCTTTCCCGCGGAATCCGCATTCCCCAGGATCTCCAGATCATCACCGGCTTCATGTACTACGACTGGAATCCCACCATGACGGCAAAACCTTTCCGGAATATCATCTCCCTTCTCCTGAAACAGTTATGGAACAGAATCGAATCCAGAGACTCTTCTCTCCAGGATTCTTCGCTCGAATGGAATATCAT
>CALXMJ010000315.1 GCA_944389445.1 uncultured Victivallales bacterium
CCTTTCTCCGTTTTTTTGACAGCTGATCCTACTATACTCTTCTGTTTCACCAACATCAATCACCGTCACCGCAGAAAGAGGAAAGAAAACAAAATTTTTCCTCTGAAATTTCCGTCTTCTGAAATCAAAGGAATTTCCAGATAAAACATAATACAGACATAATAATATGAATGTATTATGTCTTATAAAAATATTATTTTTCCTTGTTTTTTCATCTTGACAAAGAAAAGGAAATCGTATATAATTATTCAAAAAAGAAGCAATCCGCTAGGGAAGAAAAACATGTCTGATATACCAAAAGTTTTACCGGAAAACGCGGCTCTAGGAGCTGTCTCTTCCAACCGCCTACCCAAATATGAACGACTCCGGTTGGCATTACTGAACGATATCTCAGTCATGCCGGAGGATCAAATGTTTCTTCCATATGAAAAAGAACTGACAAAACGTTTTCGGGTTTGTCGGAGTACCGTGAGCCATGCTCTGGAACGCCTTCGGGAGGAAGGATACATCACAACCAGCAAGAAATCGGGCAGTCGGATTGTGCGGCGGCCTGGAATCAGCACCGCGGGGAAAACACCGGCAGGCAGCATTTCAAAAAACATCGCCGTCCTCTTTGCCAACACGAGGATGGAACCCATTCGGAATCTGGATTTCCGCTGGGAACTCAGCGACGAAATCGAGCATGTGTTCTCAGACGCAGGCCACCAGACCTTCGTCTATAATCTACGGGAAAACGACTGGAATACCTGGAAAGAACCGGAAAAACTGCTGGATTCGCTGCGGGAACGGGAAATCCGCTTCCTCATTTTCTTCCCGACACTTGATAAAAAATTCAATCTGAGAAAACATCTGGATACTCTTCTCAGATCCGGGATTAAGATTGTGTTTCTGCTTCAAAGCTCGTATGATTTCAGGCTTCTGGAAGATCATCTGCGTCCCGGAATTGACTTTCTTCTTCTTAATGAGCTTTATTCTTTTCGGAAAGCTCTTGAGGATTTTTTTTCCGACAGCCATCAGATCTTTTACATTGCCAATGCAGCAAACCGAACCTGGGCGGAAGCAAGAATGAATCTTTGCCGGACATTCTGCAGGGAACGGAAAATCCCGTTCCATTTTCTGGAATCGTCATATCTATGGCTGAATGATTCCATGACTCAGCGCAATGTCCTCAACATTAACGATGAGTGCATAAAACGCTTCAGAAAAACGGTCGCAGGGAAAGGTAAGATCGTCTGCTTCTGTTCCAACGACTATACCGCATTCAGTTTTATTACTAAACTCAAGGAACATGAAATTGATCCGACCTGTTATGAGATCGTCGGATTTGACAACAATACAGAATTCCGTTCGCTGCACTTTTCCAGTTTCACCCGCGCCCCTCTTCCCCAGGCGCAGGCACTGCTCAGGCTCTATCAGGATTTCATTCGGGATCCGGAAAACATTTTGCATCGTGGAACAGGAATTACAACCTATGCACGATTTATCAAGAGACATCAATAATATAAACAAGAAAAATAAGGAGTAAAAAATGAAAAAAACAATAAACATTTTCACATTGATAGAACTTCTAATAGTAATAGCAATTATAGCAATATTGGCATCTCTTCTGCTTCCGGCACTGAACAGTGCCCAGAAAAAAGCCATGGGCATACAATGCAGCAATCAATTAAAACAGCACTTAACCGCCCTGATTTCTTATACCAGCGATTACGATGACTGGAGTTTCTGCGCGGGAATGGGACTTCCGGGAGTCAATACCACCGGTTTTCAATGGTACGGAATGGTAAATTTCATACAGAATGTCCGTCATTCAAATGGCAGTTTTCACAACAATACGAGAATCGGGATCTTCCGCTGTCCGCTTGACACCAGCAGGACCAGTACAGGAGGCATCTATCAAAATTACGGCTACAACGGTCGACATGAAGCCTATCATACCGATCAAAGCTCAAGCAATCCCTGGCGTGGCATGGACTTCCGGAAAATCGGAAAAATCAAGCATCCATCCCATCTGATGTGGATCGGCGAAGGCAAACCGACCAGCTATGGGGGCAATGCTGTAAGTTACACCAATGCCCGGGGAACCAATCCGGGAATTACGAATCTCTCTCAACTGAAAGACACTATGCATCATGGAGGAACTTCCGGAAACTATGGCATGGTGGACGGTCATGTTTCGACTCTGACCTATTCAAAAGTCGCGGAAGAATTCCAAGCTGGCGTAGATTCTTTTTTTTATGATACCGAACGAAAATTCTAAATCAGGAAGGACTGCTATGAATCGATACAAAATGATACTCCTGCTGCTCATTCTCTCCTCCATGACCAACATTCTGAATGGAGATGAAGTAAAACTTCAGATAAGAAAAGATACTTTACCGGTCCTTGCGGAATTTCCCGTCATTGCCGGCAAATTCTACCGGATCGAAGCACAACTTTCCGGACAAGGAAACGCGAGAATGGAAGTTCGTTATTTTGACGCATCCCAGCGCGACATTGAAAAGACGGAACACTCCCTTGGATTTCCAGTCTCTACACGGACTACGGAATATTCCGGGAAAAGAGGTTCGCTGAAACTGGAAGGCCAAGCAGGGTCAGCTCTAGTCAAACCCGTGCTGGCAAAACTATTCCTTTACAAAGAGGATTCTGTTCAGCTCGACACGATCCGTGTTTTCGACTCTGAAACCGGAAGGAAGCAATCATCCTCCGGATTTCTTGTCAGCCATCCGGAGTCCGGAACGACCTTCCCGGAAAATCCGATTCCAAATCCCTCTTTTGAAATGGGAACCGATGGCAAAGTCAACGGCTGGCACTGGGAAGGTCCGGGGAGTTTGCAGCTGACCGACAGCAGTTATGCAGGAAACAAGGCTCTTCTTCTAACTCCCCGAAACAACGGCGGACGTGCGGTTTCCGATCCATTCAAGCTGAAAAACAATCTCCCCCTGCGCTTGTTCTATTTTCTCCGATTCAGCCGCTATGCGGAACCCATGGGCGGTCCGGAACCACTGCGGATTGAATTTCTGAAACAAGACGGAAACGGACAGTTCCAACCAGTTCCGGACAGAGTTTATCATGAGTTTCCCCAAGGATTCGATGCCTACCGCGGAGAATGGTTCGCCCTGCTTTCCCGCCCCATACGAATTCCCATGGGAGCGACTCATGCGCGTCTTTTCGCGGAACACCGGGATACGGTTCAAATCTGGTCGGGGACTCATAAACGGAACTTCGGAGAGATCGCAATCGACAACATTCTTCTGTTTCAAGCCCCGATTCCCTCTCCGGATCTTCGTACGGAATACTCTCCGTATGCGGCGCTCTTCCCGGCGAACAGGAGTCTTCCATTTCTTCCGGCAGGAAGAGTTCGAGGGAATTCCATAACGGCATTTCCCGTCCGCTCCCGCGAAGCCAATTTTTATTTTAAGGAAGACGGAAACGGTCCCACTGCGGAACTGTTCTGCGGGAATCTGCTTTCCATTTCACGGGATCTGACCGTCTCCGGGAGTCTAACAGACTTCAACGGAGTTCCAGTTTCACAAATTCGCGAATCTGTGAAATTGAAACCTTACGAATTGAAAAAAGTCAAACTCGAACTACCTTCCGCCCTTCCTTTCGGATCCTATTATCTGAAATTGGACGTCCATGATGGAACGGCTGTTGCGGCGAACTCCGCCATCCGTTTTGCCTACCTGCCGCGCCGACCGCGGTTTTCCGCACAGGAACGGGCGGATATGGATCTTCCGTTCGATCTTCATCCGGGATTCATCAGCGGAAACCGCGGGGCGAATCGCCTTGACAAACAGGAGGCCGAAGCCCGGCTGATCCGTTCCATGGGGGCCCGGGGAATCCGGATTCAATGGCGCCTCCAGCACCGTTTCCGCAATCCGGCCGACACGGAACAACATGTAAGAAAACAGATTGAATCCTTCCGTAAATATCAACTTCCTTTATTGAAAAAATATGGGATCCGTTTCTATCTTTCCATTATGGAGCAGGGACGTAATAATCTCAGGGAACTTCCACGAACGGAAACGGAAATGGAGGCATTCCGCACCTATTTCCGGATTCTGGCAGCAGAACTCGGAAATGATGCGGAATTCATTCTTTTCGGAAAT
The DNA here is from genome assembly GCA_944389445.1 of uncultured Victivallales bacterium. GTDB lineage: Bacteria > Verrucomicrobiota > Lentisphaeria > Victivallales > UBA1829 > UBA1829. The sequence continues at coordinate 4,113 of CALXMJ010000315.1, forward strand.
GAAGGATTAGGAGGGTATACCGCTCACAGAAAACCGGATGAACCATTGTTTGCAGACAGTGCTTTCGCCGGATCCACACGCGACTGGATGCGTCTGTATCAGGCAGCATACACGGCGGCACATGAAGGAAATCCAAAAATCGGATTCGGACCGGCTCAAGCCTCGGACAACGAAGCAGAAATTACAAAACGTTTTTTTGAACTCCAGGAATCGGGAGGGAAATTTGAATTCTGGGGAGTCAATTCCTATGGATCAACAGCTCTCATCGGAAAAAATCTCGGGGAGGAAATCCGGAAACACACGAGCAAACCGTTTATCGGAGTGATTCCGGAAGTCGGGCTGGGCAACATCGCGACTCGCGGTCCGACTCGCGCTGCTCAGGAAAAGACGCAGGCTATTGTCATGGTCAGGACCTATCTCGAAACTCTTGCGGCTGCTCCATGGATGAAACGGATTGCATGGTTCTATCTTCTTGATGAAGATGCAATTGCGACACATTCGATTCTCAACAGGGGACCGCGTCCGGCAGCAGCGGCATTTCCTGTCATGGCGGATACGCTCGGAGCCGGAAGAATCCTGAAACATATTCCAGTTCCCGGTGGAGGAGATTTCTTTCTCTGGCAGAGGAAAAACGGAAGGATCGTCGGAGTCGGATATTCGGAGTCGAATCACCCCATTACGCTGGAAACCGATGCACAGGAAGTGAGGCTCCGGGATCTCTTCGGCAATGAGCGCTCCATTCCGGCAGTTGAGGGTCTTGTCACAGTTCCATTGACAGCCGCCCCCTGCTATCTGCTCGGAGCTGCCCGGCTTGGGGAATCCAGACGTTTCCGGATCCGGGCATTCAACGGATCGACAAAAGAAAAGGATCTTGCCGTTCTTGAGCTGGGCAACCACAGCAGCCGACGCATCAAGGCAGAAATCACGGCGACTTCTGAGAAGGATGTTCTGCTGATCCCGAAAAAGACCGTTCGAACGATTTCTGCCGGAGAAACGGTCCGGATACCCTTTGAAGTTGTGCATCTCCGCCATGATGACCGCATCCGGCGCAGAATCGATTTTCAGATTGAGATTGATCAGAAACTGAAGTTCGGCACAACACTCTCGGATTCCTTCAACCGCTGTGTCCGTGCGAAAAAACAACCGTCTCTTGACGGAAGCTGGCAGGGATGGGAAAATGCACAGAAGCTTCATATTGATCAGAACCGGCAGTCCGCACAGGGCAGCTGGAAAGGGCCGAAAGACTGCCGGGCGGAAATCATGACCATGTGGGATTCCCATTATTTCTATCTTGGTGCGCGCGTTCAGGATGATCGCATCATCTCTGCAAAACGGCCTGATCAGCTCTTCCTCGGAGACGGCCTTGAACTTGGGTTTGACTTTACGCATGCGCTTTCCAGCAAGGCCGTTTTATGGCAGTTCGCGCTCGGACGGGTGGGCAACACGCCGAAAATGTATCGACATCTCCCTCTCCCGGCCGGGGAAGTCCAAAATTCTCAGCTGCGCATCCATCTGCAGCAGACCGGAAAAAACGAATGGATTTGTCAGACGGCAATTCCCTGGAAACTTCTGAACGGATTCCAGCCGGAAGTGGGAAAGCAGATTGCATTCGGCGTTATTGTCGATGACTGTGATGGAAAGCCGCGCGACCGGAAAATTCTACACCATTTCGGAGCGGGAATTCATCATAAGCAGCCGCAGGAACTGGGCGATCTGATCTTTACAGACACGCCTCCAAAGAAACGCCCCGAACCGGGACCGAACCTAGTCCTGAATCCCGATTTCCGGGAACTTCGTCCAAACGGACTTCCCACTGTATGGAATACGAATCTGAGAAAAGGGCCTACGGGTACTCCGCGCTGTGAATTCAAAGTTCTCCCGGATGGCATCGGCGACCAGTACGCAATGGCAATATCCGTCCCGGAACGCAACCGGACGAATGCCTATGCGGAAGTTTACCAGACCGTTCCGGTAAAACCAAACCGGATCTATTATTTCAGCGTCTTTATGAAGGAAACACGGAAAGGCGCATGGCCTCATCCTTCCCTGCAGTTTCTGAATTCGCAACGAAAGGCCATCGCTTCGGCAAAACTCAGACG
>CALXMJ010000316.1 GCA_944389445.1 uncultured Victivallales bacterium
TTCCGCTGGATGTGACGAGAACTCTTCATTTTGACGGGGAAAAAATCCACGTTCGCGCAGAGCTCCGTGCCCTGGCGGATTTCGATTGCCAGGAACTCACTCACTCCATTCCGTTTGCCGCCCATGATAAAACCGTTTCGATTGCTCTCGGCAACAGGACGGCTCCTCTGGCCCTGCCGAAAACCGTAGATACTCCGACCCGTCCCAAAGCTCCGACCCGTTCTCTGGAGACGGTTCGCTGGAACAATCCTCCCTTCCGTGCCGACCGGATCGTTGTGAAGGACAAAAACGGTTCCACCATGCGGATCACATTTGACAAGCCGTATGGCTTCCGTCTTCTGACGCCCTTCCGCTATCGCGCGATCGCCTCTTCCGGCGGATCGTTCGTGATGCGTTTCCCCGCAAAACTGAAACAGGGCGAAGTCATCCGATTCGCCTATACCATTGAGCCTGGAGAAAAACAATGAAACGGCTGACCGCGCTTTTTTTCTGTCTGATTCTTACCGTGTCCGGCGCTCCGGAGATGATTACGCTGGATCCGCATATTGTTCCGCTCGGAGGGAACGTTCGCGGATTCGGAGTGCTTGCCGAGTATCCGGAAGGCGGACCGAAGGAGATCCGTCTTGTCCGCGATTCGAAAAAGTTTGCTTCCCCGCCGGGATATACGATCGGCTGGCCGAACATTGCGCTTCTCCGGGTGTTTGATCCGGATGGCCGTCTGGCCGCGTATGCCGATCTGGGTCTGCAGAAAAAACAGGTGCAGGAATACGTGCTGAAGGTCCCCGCCGGGCGCGCCGGTGTCTGGCGGATTTCCGTTTCCAACGGTTCGAACGACCGGTACCGGCGTTCCTTTCCTGAAACGGAAGTCTGGGGGATCCGGGGAGAGATGGCGCTCGGATTCGGGAAACTGTTCCCGGAAAAGATGTATCTGTATGTGCCTGAGACTTCGGAAAAACTGATTGTGGAGGTATTTCCTTTCCATCGTAAGATCCGTCTTCCGGTTCTGTACGGAGAGAGGAATCTTGCCGATTATGCGAAACAGCCGAACAAACGGCGTTTTTTCACGGTGATCGGCAATCCGCCCGCGGGAAAAGTCCTTGCGCTGGATACTTCCGTGCTGGCAAAGGGTGGGGGAGTCGCCATCGACGGAATGCCGGGACTGCTGTGTCCGACTCCCGAGGCGGCAATGAGGCTCAAAGGCGGACTCATTCCGGTCGCCGGTTCGCTTCTGGGCGGTCCGCTCCAGGCGCGGGCAAGAAGATATGAGCTGAAGTTCAAACCGGAGGATTTCGCGGTCGATTTGAAGTATCCCGCCCGGGCTCCGGAGAATTTGAGCAATCCGCAGACGGAGTGTCTGCTGTTCGGAAAATACGGCAGTCTCGGCATGCTGGTACGGGGGTGCCGGGAGCAGTTGGTTGATCCGTCGAAGCTCCAGGCAGGATGCCTGATTCCGCCGGAAAAACGGAATACGCTGACCAATCGGCGCAATTTTCTTGAGAACCGTATGGGCGCTTATTTTGCCGCGTCCGCTCTCAGCGGAACAGTTACGATTCCTGCGAAAATGAACATCGCGTATCAGAACAGGGGACTGATCAACCGGGCGGTGCTTGCGGCGTTCTCGAATTTTGTTCTCCTGCAGGGGGATGACCTGCTGCGCGAGGGCGATTTCCGCAGGACGAATTATCCGATCACCCATACGTTTTTTGCTTACGATGCGCTTGCCAAGGGGCTGTATCAGATGCGGCATCTGCTTGACCCGGAGGCTCGGGAGATCTGGCGCGAGGCAGTGACGGCGATCGGTGACAAATGTGCCGCTTACATGGCGTATGAATCGAACCAGTGGGCGGATATGATTTCCGGGCACCTGTATGTCTATCTGACAACGGGGGAAGCGCGCTTCCGCCGGTATTTCGAGCTTCAGATGAATGCGTATCTGGACAATCTGTTCACGCCCGCTTCCAAACACGGCCAGCATCCCGCCGGCTATTTTCTGGAGGAGGGCGGACCCGACGGCAATTACGATCATCTGAATCTGTTTTCCGTCACAGCCGTCTGGCACAAGTATTCAGCCCTGAAGGATGCCGATCCCGTTCTCGTGGAGAAGCTGAAGCAGGGAATTCAAAAGAATCTGGAGTTTAAAAAATTCTTCTGGGTGCCGGAAGAGGGTGCACCGACCGCTCTCAACAATCGGACGTGGGGAAGGATCAGTTCCCCGAGCTGGCCGGGACATTACATGGCGCGGAATGATTTCGATCTTGCATACACCCATCACCAGATGGAAAAAATGCCGGCGAAAGGTGTCGGCAGTGCCGGAACATTTGCCCATCACGTCAATTCCGATGAATGGGCTCTCCGGCTGATCAACTGGGATCTCGCGCACAAGGGGGGACGGTGGAGCGGTTTGGGGAGTCACTGGTCCCGGGAGCTTTACGAAGCGTATACTCGTCCGCTGAAGGCAAAGAGAGTCAAACTCCCGTACGAGGCGGAAGAGGGGCTCTGGACTCTTCCCGGATTCGCCGCATGGAAGAATGCGGGAATTTACGGGATCGTCTTTGCGGATGTCCCGGGTGCAAAATGGACATTGCACGGCATTACGACGGGCGGCCCTCTCGGTCTCTGGAGCGCGGACATGGGATGGTTCCTCAGCGGAATGAGAAGTCCGAAGAAGAATGCCGTATCGGAGATTTCCGATGTGACCTGGAGCTGCATCGGCGGGACACGTCCGGATGGTTCCTTGTTTGTTTCCGGCAGAGAGCGGAATATTCTCAAGGCCGGCGGAAAGCGCATCGAGATTGCCGGGACGCTTCCCGGCGGCGCAGGAACCCTCGGCTGGAATTACCGGCTCGCGGATGGGGAGACTGCGTTGACGGTTACCTTGAAGAACTCGAATCTGAAGTCCGGATTCCTGCTTCTTCCATTCCAGCCGTATCCGGATGCGAAGATTGCGCTTGCCGGGGACCGGCTGGTCTTTGAGCGGAAGGGCCGGAAAGCGGAAGTCGCGTTTTCCTCCTCTCTGCATACGGAACTGATTCCCGCGAAGGCAAAAGGATATGCTGCACTCCTGAAGATCGCGTTTCCCGAGGATGGTTCCATTCATCTGTCGTTCCGGAAAAAATAAGGGAATGCCGGACTGCATTTTCCCGTTTCTCCATTGACTTTTTTCCTTCCGGCACTTGTTTTTGACTGTTGCGGAGGTAAATTATCCTATTCCATTTATGACACTTTTAATAGCTTATCCGGCGACAGAAACATGAAAACAGGTTTTGACAATGCGTTGTATCTTCAGGAACAGTCTGAAGAGATTCTGAAACGGGCGCGCTCCTTCGGGAACAAACTCTATCTGGAATTCGGCGGGAAACTCGCGTACGATTACCATGCGGCGCGAATTCTGCCGGGATTCGATCCGAATGTGAAACTTCAACTTCTGCAGCGTCTGAAGGATGAAATCGACGTTGTCATCTGCATCTATTCCGGCGACATCGAGCGCAAGAAGATCCGCGCCGATTTCGGAATCGCCTATGATGCCGATACTCTGCTCATCATCGACAATCTCCGCACGTGGGGCATCTCCGTGAAAGCCGTCGTTGTGACGCGTTACGATGATCATCCGGCGGTCAACCATTTCATCAACCGTCTGGAGCGCCGCGGAATCCGTGTCTACAAGCATCGCGCAATCAAGGGCTATCCCGCCGATGTCGATCTGATCGTGAGCGACAGTGGCTACGGCGCGAATGAATACATCGAAAGCGACAAGCCGATTGTGATTGTCACCGGTCCCGGTCCCAGCAGCGGAAAATGGCGACCTGTCTTTCGCAGGTCTATCACGAACACAAGCGCGGCATTCCCGCCGGATATGCAAAGTTTGAAACCTTTCCGGTCTGGAATCTTCCGCTGAATCATCCGGTCAACATCGCCTATGAGGCCGCCACCGCCGATATCGGTGACATCAACATGGTGGATCCCTTCCATCTGGAGCACTACCATAAAATGGCGGTGAATTACAACCGGGATGTTGAAATTTTCCCCGTCGTGCGCCGCATCTGCGAACGGATCATGAAGCCGGAACAGTGCTATAAATCCCCGACCGACATGGGCGTGAACCGTGTCGGATTCGCGATTTCCGATGACGAGGTTGTCCGGGAGGCGTCGAAACAGGAGATCATCCGCCGCTACTTCCGGTATCAGTGCGAATACACGCTCGGCGGCGCCGAACGCAAAACGATCGACCGCGTCAAGGTCCTGATGGACAACCTGGGCTTGAAGGATACGGATCGGAAGGTGGTGGAGCCTGCGCGAGCCGCTGCGCTCCGCGCCTCTCAGACGAAAGGAAAGGGAAACGACGGTTTCTTCTGCGGCGCCGCTCTGGAACTTCCCGACGGGACCATTGTCTCCGGAACGAATTCCCCGCTGATGCACGCCGCATCGAGCTGCATTCTGAATGCGGTCAAGATGGTGGCGAAACTGCCGGATGAACTTCAGCTGATCGCACCGGGCGTGATTGATTCCGTCCGTCTGCTGAAAAAGAACATCTTCCGGAGCCGCCGCGTGAGTCTGGATCTGGACGAGACCCTGATCGCTCTGAGCGTGAGCGCGAACAGCAATCCGACCGCGAAACTGGCGCTGAGCCAGCTCCGGAAACTGGCGGGATGCGAGATGCACATCTCCCATCTGCCGACTCCGGGCGATGAGGCTGGACTCCGGAAGCTGGGCATCAACCTGACTTCCGATGCAAAGTTTGCCAGCCGCGATCTCTTCATCGACTGACCGGATTTCCCGATGCATGGAAAAGCGGGAAAAACCGTAAGATTTTTCCCGAAAAATTTCCTTCTCCGATTTGAAGAATCCGGGAAAACGGTGTATTTTGCATTTAACTTATTTCAATTTGAACTTTGGAGTAGCAGCCTATGAAACAAACACCGGAAACAGTCGTGCTTCTGAATTTCGTCTGCGACGACATTCAGAAAATAGCACGCGCGATTCGTGACCGTCACATCTACACGATGGTCATGCCGTACACGGTCAGTACGGAGCGGCTCATGCAGGAGAAGCCGGTCGGACTCATCATCTGTGCCGATGCCGATGCTCCCGCTCATGAGGAGGAACTCAAAAAATTCACAACTCTCGGACTGCCCGTCTTCCATCTGACGGTGGAAAAAAATGCTGATCCGAAAGCCCATGTCGGCGAAGCCGTCGAATTCTGCATGAAACAGTGCGGATGCACCGGCTCCTGGACAATGGAGAAATTCATTGACGAGGCGATCCGCGACATCCGCGAACAGGTGGGAGATCAGAAGGTTGTGCTCGGACTTTCCGGCGGAGTCGATTCCTCCGTCGTTGCCGCTCTGATTCACAAGGCGATCGGCAAGCAGCTTACCTGCGTATTCGTCAATCACGGACTGCTCCGCAAAAATGAACCGGAGATGGTGCAGGAGGTCTTTGCCAGAAACTTCGATATGAACCTCTGCTACATTGATGCCTCCGACCGCTTCCTTGACAAACTTCAGGGAGTCAAGGACCCGGAACAGAAGCGCAAGATCATCGGCAAGGAGTTCATCGACGTGTTTGCAGAGGCCGCTGCGAAGATCAACGCTCCCTTCCTCGGACAGGGAACGATCTATCCGGATATTCTGGAGAGCATTCCGCTTGACGGAAATCCGGCGGGGGTCATCAAAAGCCATCACAATGTGGGAGGTCTTCCCAAGGATCTGAAATTCAAGCTCGTCGAGCCGGTGGAGCGCCTGTTCAAGGATGAGGTCCGCGCGGTGGGACGTCTTCTCGGACTGCCTTCGGAACTTATCGACCGCCACCCGTTCCCCGGACCTTCTCTCGGAGTCCGCCATCTGGGAGCGATCGACAGAAGCACGCTCAAGATTCTGCGCGAAGCCGATGCCATTGTCACCGAGGAACTGCTGAAATCCGGCTGGTATCATAAAACCTGGCAGACGTTTGCCATTTTTGTCCCAGTGAAAACGGTCGGTATGAAAAACCATAAGCGTACCTACGATTATGTGATTGCCATCCGTTCCATCAACAGCGTGGATGCCGTGACCGCGCAGGTCGTCCGTCTTCCGTGGGAACTCCTGGAGACCATGACCGAGCGCATCATCCGTGAAGTCGAAGGCGTCAACCGCGTTGTTTACGACATTACCTCCAAGCCTCCAGGAACGATCGAGTGGGAGTGATGGATTCCGCTTTCGGAATTCCATACGGAAAAGCGGCGGGTGTTCCCCGTCGCTTTTTTTTTGCCTGAGCTTTGTAATCCGGTCTTTTTTGTCTATTTTTCATTGTTGACGATGATTGGGGTTATCGTTAATAACTGTCTTTTTTTTATTTATGACTGTTGATTTTTTAGTAAAAAATCTTATAATGAATAAAAAGGACAGAGGTTTTTACGATGTTTCGGAATGTTTCTGAACACTTGAAGATTTGTTTACGGACTTGCCGGCGGAACGATACGGTGGAAACACTTCATCGGCATCTTGCCGATTGGCTTTGGGAGAATCAGTCCGATCTGGGGGGACAGCCCATGATTTCCGTTACTCAACTTTCGGAAGAGCTTGGGGTCGCCCGGCAGACCCTCCAGAAAGTATACGATCTGCTGGAACAGGAAAAATTGATTTTCCGCGGCGAGAAAAAACGGCATTGGATTGTTCAGCCGATCCGCCGTTTCGACCGGCCTGTGATTGCTGTGATTTTACCGGCTCCTTTTTCCGATTATTACCGCTGCTCGTTTGAATACGGGGAGAGACATTTCGGCGTTTATACCGGACTGATGGACCGGGCGATGGAACTGCGTTATGCTCTGGTTCCCCTCCAGCTTCCGGGCGCGGATGCTGCCGGAGAAGAGATTGCGTCTGTTGCGGAAAATCTGGGAAAACATTATGCCGGAGTGGTTCATCTGGGGGGACGGGGACTGAAATCCGATCCTCCGCTTGCAGCTGTGCTTGCCCTTCCTGAAACTCCGCAGGTGTCGATTGATTGCATTTTCCCCGGGACAAAGGTCTTTCCTGTAACCTTTGATCCTGCCTATGTAGCAAATGTGATTGCGGCATATCTTCAGGAAAACGGACACAAAAATATCGGAATTGTCTGCAATTATCTCTCCGAGTCCGATGCTTTCCCGCTCTGCCGCTATGTGATGAATTCTCAGGAAAGCATAATCCGGGAGTTTCAGCCGTATGAAAAACGGTTCCGGAAGATCTTTTATGTGACAACTGATCAGCAGCGGTTCGGACCGAGGTTTGAGCAGCGGATTCGGGAGATCCTTGCCGTGCCGGAACCTCCCACCGCATTCTGGTGCCGTGACGATCTTTCCGCAATGGAGACCATTCGGGTAATTCGTTCTTACGGCTTCCGCGTTCCCCTTGATATTTCCGTAATCGGCTTCGATGATCTGGAGAGAGCCGCGCTTTTCGATCCGCCCCTGACCACTCTCCGGAATCCCGTTTATGAACTGGGATATGCCGCAATCACCCGTTTGGATGAGTTGATCCGAAAGGTACGGCATTTTTCAGAAGGAGCGCTTTGTCTGCCGCCGGTTCTTTGTGTCCGTCAGAGTTCCCTTCCACGGAAGGATTTCAGAATAAATCATTGAATTTTCAAGAAAGAGAGGTTTCTATGAAAATGTTTTTTTTCAAAAAGGGTTTGATTGTACTTGCAGCTGCCGCAGCATCCATTCTTTCTGCATCTGCAATGGAAGAGCTGGAAGTTGTTGTTGTTTTTCCGCAGGATTACAGCCTGAATGAAGAACACTGTACTCTTCTCTGCGGATCGAACGGGTTGAAAGTGGAGCTGGCGGAAAAGAAACTGCTGGTCAGTGCCCGGACGACCGGCGGGAAAAGAGTCCGGGCGTTTGATACAACCCGGACAGTCATTCATCTGCCTCGCCAAAAATTCCGTCTGACATATTTCCCGCACGATGAAAAAAGCGGAACCGTCCTTTTCCGCGGAGAAGGAGTCGGTCATGTTACAATTCCGCACATCCCTCCGCTCGGGAACATCGTGAAAGGCCGGTATGTGGAACGGATCGTGCGGACCGTGAAGCCTTTTGTACGGGCTCGCAGGGGCAAGCTGCTTCGCAGCGAGGAGTTCAATGTTCCTGGAGCTCCCGATCCGACTCGCTGGGAGTACGAGCGCGGTTTCCGGAGAAACCGGGAGCTGCAGTTTTATACGGACCGGAAGGAAAATGTGCGTGTGGAAAACGGTTCCCTGATTCTGGAAGCCAGATGCGAAAAGCCCCTTCCGAGTCCGCAATACCGGAAAAACAGCCGGCAATGGTTTGAGCAGCGGCCGGTTTACAGCATTACATCGGGCATGATTGTGTCGAAAGTTCCGTTTACGTTCGGGCCCGGAACCAGGATTGATGTCCGGGCGAAGATTCCCACAGGACCGGGACTCTGGCCGGCGATATGGGGTGTCGGCGTCAATAATCTGCTTGAGGCCGGGCGGAAATCGTGGCCGGCGTGCGGAGAGATTGACATCCTTGAATATTTTTACAAGATTCCGAACAGCGTCAGCATGGGGAATCTGCACTATTCGGGACCTGCGGGAAAACTGATGCAGTATACCGGCATGTCTCCGCTCGCCTTCGATCCCGGAAAGGAGTGGCATCTGTATTCTCTGGAATGGGATGATAAGGAAATGCGTTTTTACTTTGACGATTTCCTCGTCATGGTTTGTGCGGTTCCGGAGGAAAAGGCAAATCCCGACCGGAGCTTCGGACAGGAGTTCCAGATCCGTTTCAACCTTGCACTCCGGGATAAACACGATCAGACCGGAATCCTGGAAACGGAAGATTTGCCGAAGCAGTTCCTGATTGATTATGTCCGGATTTATCGTCTTGAGCAGTAAGAGAGGCTGGAGAAATGAAAAAATTCACGCTGATAGAACTTTTGGTAACTATTTCAATTATTATGATCCTGACAAGTCTGCTTCTGCCTGCCCTGAATTCCGCCAGGGAACGGGCGCGGGCGGTGAACTGTGCCTCCCAGGTGCGGCAGGTGACCGCTGCGCAGAACTCGTATGCCGATGACTTCCGGGATTATTACATTCAGGTCGGGGAACGCGGGCTGTGGGGCAGCTATCTCAGCGGACAATATCCGGGCGCCGGGTATTTGCCGGCGCTGGTCATAAAGATTGCCGGAGCGAATTATAAAACATCAAAACTGTTTTACTGTCCTTCCACGAAAGGGATTCCTCCGGTGGAAAACAACAGTTCGTATTTCCTGTATTATTGCACCTACGGAATTCCGATGTACAATGGATCCTTCGGCAGCGGCTGGCCGGAAAATCTCGGAATGCAGTCGAGAATCGTACGTTATCGCGGGAGTTACGGGTCGTCCACGCCGGGAATCTGGTATTTCCGCCCGGCGATGAAACGTCCATCCATGACGCCTCTGATTTCTGAATCCGCTCTTTCCGAGTCGCATTCCCGGGCCGGTTACGGCGTGGCGACTTACAGCTGGTATGCAAATTCTCCGCCCGGAGGGTTCTCAACACGCCACATCGACCGTGGCAATGTCGGTTTTGCCGACGGACATGTCGCAGCGGCAACACCGAAAAGGGATATCGGCGATCTTCCGGTTCGGTATTATGTCGACGCGTTCAACCATTATCTGGAACGCTGATCCACTTTCCTGTGGCAGCCTTTCCGCGGACGGCTTCGAGTCGGACTCCTGACCGACACAAGGATTTCTCTCCTTATCCGGACTTCACTTTGTGCGGAGGAATCCTTTTGAGAAAGAAGATTTCATCGTTTCCCCGCCGGGAGAATCCGCTCTGATGAGAACCGTTACTGCTGTTTTCGAGGTGGCGCTGTGGTATCCCGCACAATCAGTTCCACAGGGATTTGAATATGTTCGAACGGACGTTCCGGATCATTGATTCGTTGCAGAATCAGTTCCGCCGCGGTTGTGCCGAGGGTCCGGATATTCTGCCGGATGCTTGTCATGGAAACGGGAAGATATTCGGAAAAATGCAGGTCGCCGAATCCGATAACGCTGAAATCTTCCGGAATCCTTTTTCCTTCCAGCTGGACCGCTTTGCAGAAATAGAGGGCGAGATAATCCGTTGTGCAGAAAAATGCTGTGGGGGCATCGGACGCGGAAAGAGCGTGCCGGATGGCGGAAATCAGTTTCTGTATCCGGAGCCGGGGATCTTGTGGAGAGGGATCGAATCCGAAAATGAAATGCTCATCCAGAAAACCTCCGGAAGAGCGGATGGCGTCGCGGAAGCCTCGGATCCGGTCCATACTGTTGGAGACAATATCCTCCCCGAATTTGAGCGCGCCGAAACGACGGTGTCCCAGTTCGAGCAGATGGAGGGCCGCCTGCCTGCCTCCGTCATAATCGTCGTTCAGAACGGAATCCGACTGGATGTCAGGACGCTTCGTTTCCAGAACCACGGTCGGGAGACGGCGCATCTGTCTGGCGCAGAGATCGGAAAAGTTCAGACGTTCATCGCATGAGCCGAGAATCAGTCCGTCGACATTGTGTTTCAGAATCCGGGAAACCGCATCCGTCGCCGGGCCTTCCTGTGTAATGTGAATCGGCAGGTAATCCGCTGCAATCAAGGTGTCCTGGATGCATTCTCTGAGCTCGTTGAAAACTGTGGAAGTGATGACCCCTATGCTTTTTGTGGCACCGCCGAAGGCCGCCCGGGCGACTGCACTCGGAGTGAAGCCGACTTTATCCGCTAGCTCCAGCACCTGCCGGACTGTGGATTTTGCTACGGTCGATGGAGCCGTATATACATGGGATACGGTTGCCGGAGAAAAACCGGTCATTTTTGCAAACTGCCGCAAAGAGATGTATTTCTGCATGTCGGATATCTCCTAAACATGTTTATTTTTCTACAAAATTATACAGCCTTTCTCCCATTTGTCAAGAACAGGAAAGAGAAATTTCGGAAGGAAAATAGCGCGTTGCATTATTTTTTTCCGTAGACTTTGCGATATTGCGCGGGAGTGTAGCCGGAGAGTTTTTTGAAGCGCCGGAAAAAATAATAGGGATCGGCGCACCCGGTTTTCCGCGCTGCGTCCGGGAGGGATAGGTTTGTCGAGCAGAGCAGGTCGATTGCCCGGTTGAGCCAGAGCTGGTCGAGGAAATGTTTCGGGGAGGTTCCGGTCTGTGCCCGGGAGAGGTTCCCGAGAGGGTT
>CALXMJ010000317.1 GCA_944389445.1 uncultured Victivallales bacterium
GGGAGGCGGGCCATCCAGTTTTACAGTGGTGGCAGCAGGCGCCGGAGCGCCGCCGAGCTTGATCCCGGTTGTCGATGTCGAAACCTTGGCCGGGGCAGGAGTGACGCCGCGCCTGATCCCGGTTGTCGCTGTTGAACCCTTGGCCGGCGCCGGTGCGCCGCCGAGCTTGATCCCGGTTGTCGATGTCGAAACCTTGGTGGGCATTCCAGTCAATTTGATTCCCGTGGTGGAAGTGGCTCCGGGAGCCGCACCGGGTGTACCGCCGAGCCGAATGGTCGGAGAACCGGGAGCGGGTGCCGCGGTTTTCATGGGAGCGGTCACGGTCGGAATCGGCATTTTTCTGGTCGGAGTCGCCGGAATGGAACCGGACTGCGTCGAAATCGGTGCCGAGTGAGTGGACATCGGTTTGGGCGACGGCCTGTTCAGTTTTACAGTGGAAGTCTGCACATCTTCGACATTCTCGTGCTGCGGCACGCTGGCGACTCCGCTCAGGGGAATCCCCTTAGTCTCCGTATCGCCCGGCTTCGGAGAAAGAACGGTCGTTGTGCTTCCCGGTATGGGACTCTTCACGGCAGAAGCGGAATCTGCATTCAGAGAAATCGGGGCACCCGCTTTTTTGAATCCTTTCAGCGGAACAGCCTGGGTTTTGGTATCCATTCCACCCGGAGGAGGTACCGAAGACGGCTCCGGGCTGACCGGTGGCGGCACAGCTTTGGGCTTCACCGTGACTTTCGACTTGATCTTGATCGTACTGGTATTCTCAGATTGACCCGAAGCAGCATCACCCTCCGGAGCGGGTTTCACATTTAACGGAGTCAGCTTGATCGTCCGATGCCCCTGCGGGGCGTCTTCCGCCGGAGACTGATTGCCGTCTGGAATGTTCTCAGCCATTATCCACCTCAATTTAATTGATTGAACTCACTCTTGTTTCTTTCATTCAAGTGAATATAGCATCAAGTTTTCAGTTCTGCAAATCAATATTTACGCCAAATGTCAAATATTTCCGTCAGAAAAACCGTTTCCTGTCGGAAAAGCAGAGAAAAGCGGGAAAAAGCATCTGTTTTCCCGCGTGCGTTATGGACGAAAGATTTTGACGGATCCGTTTTTCCCATCGCTCTTCTTCTCCCTTTTTCCCTGAAATGAAAATCCGCTGAAAGAAATGGACGTTTTTTTTATAAAATTATAGTGACACAGTATTGTCGTTTGTGTGTCACTATGTTATAATATTTTACGGATGGAAGAAAAAACAGACACCTGAAATTCAAGAAACTGAAATGCCGAAGGATATTCAAAAAAACATTAATGATTTTTATGGCACATTGATGACGGAGCTGGACCGTTTCCCAAATGGAGAACAGTTTCACTCCATCCGTGACCTGATCCGGCGGCATCATGTTTCCCGGAGAGTGGTCGAAAAGACGCTGGAGCGTCTGGAAGCGAATGGGCAGATCCGCATCGAACCGGCAGCGGGAATCTACGTCAGCCGGAATCGGGACAAGACGACCCATACGGTTGCCTGTGTTCACTGCGACTGGCCCGCGGAGTACTGGCAGAACCTTGATTCAGCAATCGAAGCGGAACTTCATCGGCATCCGGGACTCCGTTTTACACGGGCATTCTTCGAACCCAACTCCGGTCAGGATTATCTGAAACTGCTGAATTCCCTTCAATGCGACGTGATCCTGTTCACCTTCCCGATCCATCGTTTCACCCAGCAGGAGATTGCCTCGATTCTCAATGTGAAGGTCCCGATCGTCTTTCTGGAAAACAATCTGCTCTGCGACGGCATCAATGCGATTGATTCCCAGCCGGAATATTCCGGCATGACCGCTGCGGAATGCCTGATCCGCAACGGACACCGGAAACTCGCCCTGATTCTCTCTGAACCGTGGAGCATCGGCGACGGGCGACGCAACAGCGGCTTCCTGAACTACGCACGTCTCAACGGCATCGAGCCGCAGATCATCGACTGTCATGTGGAAGGCGGAGAAGCCTCATGCAGCAAAGTCTTCGACAGTCTCCTGAATTACCTTCAGCAGAACGGGCCGACCTTCACCGGCTGTTTCACCATGAGCGACTATTCCGCTCTCGGCGTCATCAGCGCCATCAAGGAATACGGGCTCCGCGTCCCCGATGACATCAGCATCATCGGGGAATCCGGAATCCCGAGCGGCGCCTTTTTCGATCCGCCCCTCACAACCATCGCTCACGACATTGAAAAAAGGGCGAAGATCATTGTCGAAGGCATCCTTGATCTTCTCGCCGGAGGCTCTTTCGGAATCCGGATAGTCCCGACAAAACTGATTGAACGAAAATCTGTAAAAAATATAACAGGAGAACACAAATGAAACTCGTACGGCGAAATTTCACATTGATAGAGCTTCTCGTAGTAATTGCGATCATCGCGATTCTGGCGGCGCTTCTGCTTCCGGCACTCCATTCGGCAAGAGAAAAGGCCAACAGCATCCGATGCGTCAACAATCTCTCGCAGCTGATGAAGGGGGAACATCTTTACGCAGCCGACTTTGATGACCACATCTACTTTGTCTCCAAAATCAATGGAAGCGCCTGGTATTGGCCGGATATGCTGAAAAGCCGCCAGAAATACGTTCCCAACGGCAAAGTCTACGCGTGTCCCTCGAATCCGAATTCTCCAAAAGAATACGACAGCTGGAAAACCTATGGCATGTACCGCGCAGGCAAGTCCGGCGTCGATGGATACGGCGATACCGACTGGCAGAACAATAAGGCGAAAAATGGAGATTTTGTCATCCGGATCACAGGAGACAGTGAATTCCTCGGCTACAAACTGAACCGCATGAAAAATGCAACGGGACTTGTCATGATCACCGACTCCATCAATGTCAGCACCGGCTATCCCATTCCGCAGTGGATACCCGGCTGGTTCCTCGACGACAACAGCGGAATCCACACCATCCACAAAGGAAGGGCAAACGTTGCATTCGCCGACGGGCACACGGCGGGAATGACCGCCTATCAGCTTCGCTACAACACCACTCTGCCCATCAAATGCACCTACACGGAATTCAATACTCAACTCTGTCTCTGGTAACAGAAAGGAACCATCTATGCGTTTTTCCACAATAATCCCTCTGATCACGGCAATTTTTCCGGGACTCCTCCTGATCGGCGCAGAAAAAGTGAGTACCATCGGCTCCCCATACGGCATCTGCGCCCATCTGAACCGATGGGAATTCGACCGGATGCCGCAGGAACTCAAACTCATACGACAAGCGGGCATCCGTCATGTCCGGACCGATCTGGACTGGAACCAGGTCGAAAAAATAAAAGGAAGCTGGAACTTTGAACGATGGGACGCTCTCGTCAAAGAAGCGGAAAAACAGGGAATCTCAATCCTGCCGATCCTCGGAGGAACACAGCCGCGCTGGGGATCGCCTCTCGTCAAACACATGGATGACTGGAAAATCTATCTGAAAACGGTCCTTGCCCGCTATCCCGGACTCTCTCACTGGGAAGTCGTGAACGAACCGAATCTCGGGGAATTCTCCACTCCGGAAACCTATGCGCCTTTCCTCAAGGAAAGTTTTCAGACAATCAAAACCGTCAGACCCGGTGCGCTAGTGACAACAGGCGGCTGGGCGGATATCCCCCTTCCCTATCTTGAACGGATGCTGAAATCCGGCGGCGCCGGTTCCTTCGACATCATGAATGTTCATCCATACTACTGGAAAAACTATCCGGAAGCTTCGCTCGCCTTCGAACTGAATCAACTCAAAAAGCTGATGAGAAAATACGGCCCGGAGAAAAAAATCTGGATCACGGAAACCGGCTATGCCACAGCAGACACCATCAATATGGCAGAAACCACCGCCGCAGCTCTGAAAAAACTCCATCTGGACCGGGATTCCATTCCGGTCACTCTAATCTGCGACGATGAATCCCAATACTACTCCGAAGGAATCAATATCGACCGTAAAAAGTTCTTCTCCCCCAACCGGAAATTTCATAAAATCACATTGGCACAACTTGCAAAACTCAACCCGCGCACCGATCCGCTCCTGATGCTCTCCGTCACCGAAGGGTTCCCGATGGACTTTTCCAAAGAACTTCTTGCCTATCTGAAAAACGGAGGAACGATCTTCATCCCCGGCGGCGGAATCCCGATGTACTATAATTACCGCAAACAGAACGGGGCCGTTATACGCGATTCCGCTCCGGATTCCATTCAGAAGATGTTCCATATTGCCTGGGATGCCTGGTGGCTCCAGCCGAAGGCTCCAAAGGGAACGCAGATCCAGGAAACCGCTCCCGGATTCGGGAAACTCACCTTTCCGGGAAGAGCCGCCCGCTTTCTCTCGGATCGGAATCTGAAACCGGGAGACAAACTGATCCCGATCGTCACGGCATATTCCCAAGACCGCTCCTATTCCGCTCCGGTCGCGGGGATTTATCAGTTCAACAGTGACCTGAAAGGAAATATTGTTGTCTTCACCTGGTCGGAATATACGGAATCCGTCTCAAAAGAGATGCAGGCGAAGCTTCTGCCGCGCACCATTCTGATCGCTCTGAGCTGCGGCGTGGAAAAAGTCTTCTGGTACAATTTCCGTTCCATGGGCAGCATACCGAATGCCAGAGAACACCATTTCGGAATCGTGGAACGGGATCTGAGTCCCAAGCCGGCTTATTACGCGTACAAGACTCTGACGGAAGCGTGTCCGCCGGAATCGACCCGTCCGGTTCTTTCCCGCAAAGGAACGCTGTATCTGGCCTCGTGGAGCACGCCGGATGGAGAGAAAAGATATGCCGTCTGGCGGCTCCGCGGCAGCGGAATGGAAAAAATACGCATGGAAGGAAATCTCAGGGAGATCAAAAATCATCTCGGAGAAAAACGGATGCTGAAAAACGGCGCGCTGCAAATCTCCGACGGCATCACCTATCTGAGCGGAGACCGCACCCTTTCAGTCAGCTTCCAGTGAGCAGTTTTCGGAGGGAGGAATGCCGCAGCAGACATCCTCCCTCATTATTTACAGGGTAGACTTACAGAGTCGGACGGAACACCGCGGACCCGCGGGCAAAATCCA
>CALXMJ010000318.1 GCA_944389445.1 uncultured Victivallales bacterium
GCGCCCCGGTAGCAAAAATTCGATTTTAGCCCAAGATTCATCCGATATATCATGTCGTTCGTATGCATTCGCCATTTTCCCTATATCCTTTTTTGACGTTTGCATAATATAGCACAAATCTATTGACAACACAATCTAATAATCAGACACATATTCCATTTTATTTTAAGGATTGAATTTGTTTTTTCGGAATTTCCCGCATCGGCAGCATGGGATGCTCCATATCAACCTCATCCGCGTCAAGTACAAAAGTGGCCTATCCCAGGGTAGTAAGACGCTGGAGAAACAGGAGTGCGGTCTTTTCCTCGTTGTCAGGGAGTGCAAACTTTTCCTGCCCGATACTTGCAAGCATCCATCGCATGAACTCCAGCGGAGTCCGGCTTGCCTG
Organism: uncultured Victivallales bacterium; assembly: GCA_944389445.1. Classification (GTDB taxonomy): domain Bacteria; phylum Verrucomicrobiota; class Lentisphaeria; order Victivallales; family UBA1829; genus UBA1829. Next base: position 389 of record CALXMJ010000318.1, read on the forward strand.
AAACGGGTTCATTTTCATCGCATTGACAATATCCAGAGGCGTTGCTCCGGAAAAACAGTCGCCGGTGCATTCGACGGGATTGCCTTCAAAGTCTGTTTCGTAAATGCGGATTTTCATAGTTTGCGCTCCTTTTTTGTGCGCCGACATTCGCAAAGTTGCGGCCTTCTGGCGCGAGTCAGTTTTTTGCCTCCAGCGGGGGTTCGGGTCGACTCATAAAATCGAACGTTGCCCCCGAACTTTGCGACACGCGGCATATTTTTTTATGGCCTCCGGGTGCTGAGAGGGCAAAAAATAATTGCGATTTTGCCGGATTTGAACTCAACGGAGACTTGCATAACAAGTCAAGTCATGCTCCGGTCAAAAGCGCAATACTATTTTCAGTTTTTTTGATTTCCGACTTGCATAACGAGTCAAACTGCACGGAAATCTCGGAAATTATTCCGTTTTTGCAAAGGAATGCAGCTTTTTCGGCAGCATGAAAGGAATTCAATGCAAGTGCAAATCGTGAAAATGATTCGGAAATCCGTGGAAAAAAACGACAAAACGGTTAAAAGCTTCTCTTGAGAAAGAATGGGAGACAGATCGTTTTCACTTTGGACGTTCCAGTTTGTGTCATCACTGATTCGAAGATGAAAGGCTGTCGAGGATTCGCTTCAGCATCGGCGCACAGTCATATTGATCTCTTCCTGCTGGAAGAACAAACGGCTGTTTTTTCCATGCAAGAAGCGCATCCTGTACCTTGGAATCTGGATATTGACGAAGCAGGGAAACTAGAGAAAAAAGTGCAAAAGAAAGGGCATCGAAACGATACTGATCCCGGGTTTTCTTCTGTTTCCCGTTCACCGGTAAATCCACAGTAAAACTCAGAGCATCATCCAGGACAAGATCCCGAAGTAGCGAAATCGCTTCACGGTCTCCAAGACGTCCGAGCAGACAGAGAGCCTTGATCCGGTTCGGATAGGCATCCGGAATGACCGGATCACACCCTTCCGGATTTGCCGCGCCCGGTTTGCTTACGATTCCCCGCAGAACCGGACAGGCGCGCCGATCACCCAGCAAGCCGAGGGCAACAGCAAAATTTCCTGCAAAACGTCCTTTTTTTTCCATTTCGGAAAACAGCATTTCTGCAAGGAATTTCCGTTCTTCCGGAGAACGACGGAAATTAGCCATCCAGATACTACAGTAGGCGTAGGCTGCCCGTTCCCGTGGTCCATTTTTCGCCCGGAAGATCCAGGAATCCGGCGGTGTGACATCCTGTTTCAAGGCAGTGATGATCTCCTCATTGGAAAACGGCTTCAACGGAGTTCCCCGGCTGCTCCAGAGAGAAATCTCCCGTTTCCGGGGAAATGCGGTAACGCCACAGGTGTCAAGCATCTTTTTCAAACGATCGTAAGGAACGTTTCTCAGGGGAACTCCCATCCGAATAGAAAGTACGGTCGCACAGGCGGCTGCAATTCCGGTTTTTCGCATATCCGCCATCATCCGGATTCCACTTCCCGCATCATGAGCGACTCCGAAATGTTTGGAGGGAACCAGAAGGGAGTCTATGTTCTTCGGCAACAATGTGCCGTATGGCAGAGAAGCGAAAAAACCGAAACAAAGCAGACCGCAGAGGGCCTTCCACGTCTGCACATCCTCGTCTTCGAACGCCCAGTCCTCATCAATCCGAACTAAATCCAGAGGTTCGAATGTATGGAAAATGGGATGCTGAACCGGCTTTCCCGCAAGACAGTCTCGAAGCGTAATAAATTCTTCTGTTTCCACGTGGCCCTCTTCCCGCATGCCGGGAATGACGGCTTCCAGAAGAACCCGAGAGGCGCGGGCGTTCCAGAGTGCGGGCCATTTCCGAGAAATCCGTTCTATGATATTGCTGTATTCCTGTGCGGAACAGACGGGATTGTCACGGAAGAATCCATAGCGGGGGCGTTGTCCTCCGCGGTTCTCCTGGAAGATTGCTTTCGAAATGGCAGCCTGTCCTTGGTCGAATTTCCTTCCGAGAATCATACGGCATCCAGCCATTCGTGCAACGCTTCCGTTGCCGGTACAATCCATAACAATTCGCGCGGCAATGTCGCAAACGACTCCGTTACGGCAAAGACGGACCCCTTTTACGCAATGATCCTCCAGATAGACTCCAGCAACAAAGGTCTCATAAGAGAGATCCAGTCCGACCTCATCGGCCTCCCGCTCGTAAAGAGCCATCCGTTCCGGAATGGACATCCTCTGGATCGGGAAGGAGGTGTGATGATTTTTCAATACATCCGCAGGATCAGGAGCAGGCGCCGGACCTTTTCCCTGAAACCAGACGCAACCAATGGTAGATTGTCCTCCCATCGCAATCTGTTTTTCCACACCGAGGGTCTTCAGGCCGAACGCCGCCGCACAGAGCGCAGCCTCCGTCCCCGCAGTTCCAAGACCGACAACAACGGCATCATAGGAATCTTTGAAGTCTGGATGAGCTTCCTTCCGTTGAAAAATTCCTCTCTGAATCATGCCGATATCCATTGCAGACCCTCCTCGAATGCGGTAACGGGATCTTTATATTGCGCGGAAGGAATCCAGAGGATTCCATCTTCCGTTATCTGACGAATCGCCCCTTCATCCTCATATTCATAAACCATGGAAGTGGCTTCTCCTCCGAGAAAAATCCGGGGATTGGTTTTCTGTAATTGATGGAATATGTCGTGCAGACGGAGACGTGCTTCATGCCAGGTCGCATCGGCAGAAACATCAACGCGCAGCAGATGTTCTCCCGGAAGAATTCCCGCGGAGAATGAAGCACATCGCAGTTCTCCCTCTGCAGGGACATGGGAAATTGTTCCACAAACGGCAGCACAGAGCGCTTTCCCGCGAAGAAAAGGTCTGCCGCGGTTTCGCCAGCCTTCCGCTGTTGTGTCGATGATCTGCTGCGCACGAATGACATTCTGTCCATCAATGCAAAAGACCTCTGCTCTTGTCTCTTTCTCAGTTTTTATGACATCAATGAGTTCGGCGTTGAACAGGAGACGGCTCTTCTTCTGATGCATCCAGTGGATAAAATAAGCGGATAACGGCGGCGGATGAATTTTTTTCCCGCCGGCAATTCCACGCCGTTCCAAATCCCGGAAAATCTCTTTTCCGACTTGAGTCCGGGGAGAGGCAAGTCGGACCGGATGCAGTGCCGACGCAAATTCCGGAATCAGGAGAATTCCCCGTTCCAGAATCAGACTTTTTGCCGGATTTCGGGAAGCGACCCCGCAGGCGAAGGCGCTTCCGCCGAGAATCAGGGTTTCACAATCAATTTCAGGATTCATGACACTCCTTTCCGCATCAGCTTACCGGACACAATGAAGATGAAATCGAATCTGAAATCGAAGCGATCCGGCATTCTCCCCGCAACTGGTAGAAAAAGCTGTTCCTCATGGACAGAAACTTTTGCTGAAAATCATCTGTTTTTTCTTTCATAGGAATTGAAATCTCCGGTTTTTGGGATGAATGGAAAATGGACACGAAGCCAGAGTTCTGGAATCAACTGCCGGATTGCTTTTGGAACAGTTGCAATCACCACAGGGATTCAGTTTTCCGCTGTTTCTGAGTTTTTCCGCCATTTTGACCAATTGTTCCCGTTCTGTCTCCGAAAGCGACCTGAAGTTATTCAACGCCTGTACTGCAGATACAATCTGCTGTTCGGAAGAAGCATGACAGATCGTCAAAACAACTCCAGGCAGGGAGATCGGGAACCGATAGGCCTGCGCAATTTTTTGGTTGTCTGCATATTCCAGATCCCCTCCACGAAGCGCATTAACCGCCAGAACGGGAATTTTGCAGGTCGTCAGGAGTTTGTAAATTTCCCGAATGCGACAGAAATCCCAGTCTGCATAGTTTATTTCAATTTGAATGAAATCCCATTCTGCTCTTGGAAGGAGCCGGGCAAGAACTTCCGGAGTATCGGAGAAAGAAACTCCGGCAAAACGGATTTTTCCCTGCCGCTTCAAAGTCCGGAACAGTTCTGGTATGCCAAGCTGTTCCGCCCGGACCGCTTTGGCAGAGTCCAGCATCTGAAGCATATAGAAATCAAATGATCCTGTTCCGCATTGCCGCAGCTGACGCTCAACCTCTTTCCGGGCATTCTCTGGGGAATGGATCCGGTTCAGGCTCAGTTTTGAAGCGAGAAAATAGGAGCTGCGCGGATATTTTTTCAGGATCCTTCCAAGGAATTCCTCTCCCGCTCCTCCGAGATAATTCGGTGCGGAATCGAAATAGTTGATTCCCTGCTCCATCGCGGATTCGATAAGCCGTTTTGCCCGTTCTGCATCAATTCGTTTCGAAAGGGCGTCCTGGGGCAGATTCATGAGACCGAGGCCAAGCAGCGGCAGAGAGAATCCCCGGAAGGATCTCCGCCCGATTGTTGTCTTTCCGGCCCGAAAAAGTTCCGGACGTTCCGGCTCTCCGAACAGGGAAACGGGGAGCACGCCCAGTGCGGAAAGTTTCAGAGCGTTTGCCAGGAATTCCCTTCTGTTCATCGTTTTGTTCCTTTCTGCTTTCTGCGGGCACGGCCGCATCGGGTTATGTGTCCCGGAAATTTATTGCAACCGGTTCCGGATGCTCTCTCCCGGATACAGGCGGACGACCCGCTTTTCCAAAAACCTTCCGCTTCGATCCCCCTGAAGGATCCTCCGCTGCAGCCAGTGCAGGAGATGCTCCTTCATGGATTCCCTGCATGAGACAAAGGAGGGGGAGCTTCCATTGAACAGCAGGGGAGTCGATTCCTCGAACACCAGACAGGAAAGATCCTCCGGAATCCGGATGTTATGTCTGTGGAGAATCTCAAGGAGTTCGCGGATGATTGTTCTTCTGGTGTAGATCAGCGTGTATTTTTTCAGAAAGTTTCTGTTCGCAAGCCTGGAGTTCAGCTGTACCGGGGTACAGTAGGAATCCCGCGGGATTTTGCCGTCTTTGCACAAGCGCCGGTAAACCGCCGGATAGGTAGGATTTGCCACAAGGAATTTCTGATATGGAAGGGTCCCGAGATCCGAGAGAAACAGAATATGTTCATGGCCGTTCTTCCGAGCGTATTCCGCCACGGCATCGGCCTCCTGTTCCGCATCCAGAAGAATCGTGTCAAACGAGGTCTGCTCCCTGGACAGGACCAGAAAAGGAATTCCGGTTTCCGCAATTTTCCCGGCAATTTCGGAATAGGAGGATTCCTCGGGGGAGTATCCGTCCCAGACGATTCCGGACAGCGTGCGGATTGTTTCCAGAAGACTGGCGTCGGAATTCGGCATATCGGACCGGAAGAGAAGTTCATATTTCAATCCGAGCATTTCAATGACATCGGCAAAAAGCCCGGAAAAATGGCTGACCGCCAGATTCCCGTTATAGCGCAGATACCCGATACACTGCGAATTCAGCCTGTTCCTCATAAAATCCGGATGAACAAAAGTTCCCATCCCCTTCTTTGCCAGAAGAATTCGGGATTTCACCAGCGCCTGCAGAGCCGTCCGTACCGTAATGCGACTGACGCCGAACAGCTTGCAGAGTTCATTTTCCGAAGGCAGTTTCGGGTTGTCATCCGACGCCTTCAGCGCCAGATTGTAAACAAAGGTCCTGACCTTGATGTATTCCGGAAGCGGATTCTCCATTTTGATCTCTCATTACATAACAATACAATACAAGTTCTGTTTCTTTTGATTATACTTCATTTTCCTCTTCTTGTCAATCGCTGAAAAAAAGAAAAAGATAAAAAATTCCTGAATGAAAGCTCGCAGCAAGGAAACACAATCCGCTCTTTTCCTGCGGAACGTTCCGTTTGATCCGAAAGAATTCAAGAATTTTTCAGAAAAATTTCATTCACGGGGTTGACTTTTCCGGGGGATTCGAGTATAATTAAAAACAAATGTATTATAACGTATTAATACAACTGGAGGAATCAGAACAATGGGAACCGCGACACCGGAATATGCGAAAGTCCGTTCGTTTGTTTATTCGCTGGCGATGAACCGGACCGATTCGGACCGGAAGATTCCATCGGAAAAAGAGCTGTGCGAACTGTTCAGTGTCAGCCGGGTGACGGTCCGGAACGCGCTGGAACCGCTGATTTCCACCGGGATTCTGATCAGCAGGCGCGGAATGGGAACGTTTGTGAATCCCGCTCATCAGAATTTCCGGGATCTGGATTCCTCACTTCTCGGTTATATCCAGCACGGAGGGATGCAGTCGACCAGCCAGCTTTCCGGCACGGGGCCGCAGGTCATCGAACAGTGCGGAATGGATTACGATCTGCTGGAGATCGCTTCCAGCTCGGCGGAACAGTTCGCCGAACTTCTGAAAGGACTCTCCGGAGTCATCTGGGAATACTACACGGGACAGAGCGCAGCTTTCCTGGAGGTCCTGAAAAAAAGCGCTCTTCCATTCCTGCTGATCTACCGGAAGCATCTGGAAAAAAACTGCGACTGCATCATGCTGGATGAAGTTGCCGAAGGCCGCCGGATTGCCGAATATGCCAGACGCATGGGACATCGGAACATCCTTTTCCTCTACAGGACCAGACCTGAAATACAGCTGGATGAGAATACGGCCTATACCAACGCAATGCGGGGACTTTTCGATCTTTCCCCCGGTCAGCGGGTTCCCGCAACCCATCTGCTCCATTTCACCGGACTCCGTGATTTCATCCGGAAACCGGAATTCCGGAAATTCACGATGATCTACTCTTCCGGAACCATTGTCCGGCCGGTGATGCAGGTTCTGAAGGAGGCGGGACTTTCCGTCCCCCGCGACCTCTCCTACCTTGTCTACGGAAAAACATTTTCCTCCTTCTTCGGCGGAAGGAAACCGACTGCCATCTCCATCGAAAACGATCTGGAAAATGCCATCGTCGAGTGGCTTGATCTGCGCTTCTGGCAGAAAAACCGCAACGGCGTGTTTCAAAGAAAAGTTCCCGCTGAACTCATTCCCGGTGAAACCGTTCAAAACATCTCAACAAAGGAGAACCTGATATGACAGCCCGCACATTCTCTCTTCTCTCCCGGAAAAAATTTACACTCATCGAACTTCTTGTTGTAATCGCAATTATCGCAATTCTTGCATCGCTTCTCCTTCCCGCATTGAATTCAGCAAGGGACAAGGCGCGGCAGATCTCCTGTATCAACAATATGAAACAGTACGGGGTCACGATCCACATCTACATCGGCGACAATGACGACTGGTGCCCGGCGGAAGAACAGATGTTCCGCTGGGCGGGCGCCCGCAGTTTTCCCGGAATTTTCTACTCCGTGCCGGGAAGCACTTCCATCAATCCGAAATTTGATCAGCCGGGAATCAAGGGGCGCTGGATGTGTCCATCTCAGCAATCGCTCCCCGGCGCAACCTGGTATCGCACGAATTATCAGCCCATGCAGGGAGATGCAAATACTGTCGGAAAAAATTACGGAGGGCTGTTTTACCAGGATTCCAGAAATGAAGAGAACAAATATACCATCAGAAAATTTAATGAAGTCCATCCACAGTCCGTCATTCTCGTAGAAAAAATGATGATGGGAAGCAGCGTACAGCCCAACGGACTGGCCTTGTCCTATTTTGGCGGAAACCCATATTACTACAATAAGCATTTTGAGATGATGGAAAGCGGGAACTATGACCGATGTATTGCATACCGCCACTCCGCCATGAGCGCCAACTTTGTCTTCAAAGACGGGCATGTCAACAGCTGCAGTGTCACAAAATTCCGCATCAATCAGAAAACCGGTGCGATAATCAATTAAATGCAGCAAAGGAGATGGCAAATGAAAAATCTTATTTTTTTGATTCTGTTTCCGGTCTTTTTTTTCTGCGGAGCGGCGGAGAAGCTCCCACTCCCCTCCGGGAAGGCGGAACTGAAACAGACGGAAACGTCCGCTCCCGTGCGGAATTTTATTCCGGAAATCGGGAAGCAAAGCATCACAAGCGGGGGGAAAACACTTGAAATCAATCCGAACGGACAGCTTGTTCTCAATGCGAACGGAGAAACCCTCGCCAGATTCTTCTACTTTTTTACCGGCAAAAACCGTCATACGGGCCGGGGACAATGGATTGAATCGGGAAGTGCAAGTGCCTATTCCGCCGGGAAATCCGTTCTCCGCCGGGAGAAGAACGCCTTTCTCTATGAAGGCGTGATGAAACTCGACGGTCACGAGTGGAAACAGTACCGCCAGGAACTCACACTCCTTCCGGATGGCCTTCTCCGCTTCGACTGCGAATGGTTCCCCTCTCCCGATCCGGAAAACGAACTGCGGGGACACTCCTTCTGGATCACGATTCCCCGCGGCGGGATGAACGGAAACACGCTGGATCTTTCCGGCCGCGCCGTCACCGTGACACCGGAAATGAGCAACCATATTCTCGGCTCTCGCCGCGAAATGGCGCCCGTTCTCACTGTATTCAAAGGCAACGCCGAAAAAGAATTCCGCATCTCCGGAGAACGGAAAAAGGAACTCGACGGCATGAACGTGTTCTGCTTCAAAGACCACGTTCGCATTTCCGTGCAGGAGATGCCGAAAACACGCAGACTGCGGTTCTATCTGGATCTGCGGCGCGGAACCGGAAAAAAGGAGTCGCCGGACCTCCTCGCCGGAATCCATTTCAAACGGATTGAAAATCTGGAAATGCCCGACCGCTCTTCCCGGAATCTCCTCCGCAATCCCTCGTTTGAACAGGGATTTCACGAATACTTTCTCTTCTTTTACGGGTATGATCCCATTCCGGACAAATGGAAGCGGCCACCGTTTGAAATGGATGAAAAAGAAGCCTTTTCCGGAGAAAAATCCCTGAAAATCCATCTTCTGAACGATCGGGAAAACGATTTCCGGTCGCTCCGCAAAGCGGCGAACCTCAGCGCATCGCCGGTCATTCTGGAGCCGGGCGTCTACACCTGCAGTTTTTATGCGAAAAGCGACGCTCCTGACGCCTATTTGAATCTCTGGGCCAGCCGTTTCCGTTCCGGATCCGTCTATAGAAATCTCCGGAACGCCATGCTCACGGTCCGTCCGGGCAAAGAGTGGAAGCGCTATTCATTCTCCTTTGAGGTCAATCTGCCCAAACCGGTGATTCTGAACATGAATGCGGTGGCGCCGTCGAAACGGGGAAGCGTCCATGTTGATGCAATTCAGCTTGAACGCGGAAAAACGATGACGGAGTTCACGAAGAAAGCCGTCGAAGGAGAACTGCTGAGCTCAGCGCCCGATCACTTCATCTCCGCGAAGTCGCCGATCCGTGCGAGACTGCGTCTGCATACTTCGGCGGACGCGCAGGGAACGGCAACCGTCTCCGTCAAGAATTTTTTGAATGAACCGCTCTTCCGGCAGACCTTCCCGTTCCATGCGGACAAAAAAGGAATAGCTGAACTGTCTCTTCCGTTCGATGGAAAACTCGGCAAGGGAATCTTCATGATCCGCACCGACTACAAACTTGCGGACGGGCGGAGCTGCTACGATCAGCACCGGCTGACGGTTGCCGACTTTCTCGAAAACAAGCATCCGCTGAAACGTCTCTTTGCCAAACAGTACGGCGGAACCGATCTGGATCAGCCGGATTTTCTCCGTCTTGCCGACCGTCTCCGCAAAGTCGGCATCGGCTCCGAAACCCACTCCGGACGCAACGAAAAAATCTACCGCGACGCATACCGCGCTTTCGGAATCGAACCGATCGACGGAACCGTCTACAATCCGCTTTACACAAACGGACGGGAAAAAGCCGGCTTCGCCATTCTGAAACAGAAACCCTTTCGCGATTACCCTCAGATGAAAGACACAGCCAACATCCTGATCCGGGATTTCTATCTTGATGCGGACGGAGAAATCACGCCGGAGTACCTGAAAAAACTCCGGCAGGTTGTCGCCGGTTATGTTTCCGCGCATCCGTGGATTCCGGTCTGGGGCTTCGGCTACGAAGTTTTCGCCGGATTCCCCGTCAGCTGGTGGAGCAAAAACAACGATCCGGAAGAAGCCGCCGCAAAGTTTGCGCTGATTCTCAAGGCTTTTGCGGAAGGCGTGCGCGAAGCCAATCCCGCGGCAAAGATCTATCAGGATCAGCCATGCAACATGAGTCCGGAATCGGGCATTGCGGAAACGGACCGTCTTCTTGCCGCCTGCGGAAAGCTCGGACTCAAGTTTGATATCATCGGCTTCCATCCCTACCGCTTCAGCCCCGAGAATCCCGATCTCGACGCCGACGCGCAGACCGTCTTCCGCATGATGAAAAAGCACGGGTATTCCGACAGGACTCCCGTCTACTGGGGCGAAATGATGCACTGGGGCCCCTACAATATTCCTCAGTGGGGAACCCGCTCCTCCTCATGGCGGGGAACTCCGGTCACCTGGCCCGGCCACTGCACCCTCAGTTACGACATGGGATGGACCGAAAAACTCAGCGCCGCATGGCGCGCCCGCGCATGGCTGGTCGCACTGAAGTATGCCGACCGCGTCCTCTGTGCCCAGTCCGGCAACACCAACAACTTCGCTCTGGATTATCTCTATACCCCCCGCGCGTCGCAGATGGTCTCCAACACGCTCGGGAACCTCCTTGGCGATTCGAAATTCCGCAAGGACATCCGCTTTGCCCCCTACATCCGCGCCTATGTGTTTGAAGACGCGAAGAAACGTCCGGTTGCGGCGGTCTGGTGCCACAAGGAGTCCGTGGATGAAGGGACTGCCGATGCGCCCGTTGCAGAGGCCGATTTCGGCAGCACGCTGGAATCGGTCATTGACCTGATGAATCAGGAGCGCGCCTTCTCCTCCGGCAGACTCCGCTTTCCTGTGATGAGCACCCCCCTCTTCCTGCGCGGAAAACCGGGAACAC
>CALXMJ010000319.1 GCA_944389445.1 uncultured Victivallales bacterium
GTGCGGATTGTCAAACAGCTTCTTCATCAGAACCGTTTCCGGGAGGCCTCCGAACTCTGCAGCGACATTATTGTTCAGGAGCTGCCCGGTGCGGAAGAAGCGAAAGCCCTGAAAAAGCTCTGCGATCAGGAGATTTCCTACGCGGCAAACCGTCTGCGGCGCGGTGCAAAGGGATTCATTACCGGAAGTACCGATTCCGTGGAGGAAGCGGGAGGAGCGATCATTTCCGACATTATCATCTATGGCGACATCCGCGATCTTGCCATGCAGGGCTGGTTCAAAATCAGCGGACAGGAAACCGATCCTCTCATCATCTGTCTTGCCTCCGTGGGGCTCTGCACGGAACTGGTTCAGTGGGCGGACTGGATGCCTGCCGTCCTCAAAGCGATGCGCAAATCCGGAGCTCTGACAGAGCGTTTTGCGGGGAATCTGCAGAAACTCGCATCCAAAGCCATCAAAACGGGAAAAATGGATCAGGCCTCGACTTCGCTCTTTTCCAATCTTGCCACTCTCCTGCGGCGAAATTCCTTTCAGAGGAGCAACCGCATCCTCCAATATGTTGAAACGCCAAAGGATCTGGCGATCTACCTCAAGGTAGCGGAACATTCCCCTTCGACCCCATATCTGCTTATCAAAAGCGGCGGAACCGACGGAGCGTTTGTACTTCGGAAATTCGGCGACAGTGAATCCGGCATACACTTTCTGTCACAGGCGGCGCGCAAAGGGCCTGCCGGAGTCGCGTTTCTGAAAAACTACACCCCGTACAAGACTCTGAAATGGGGAGCGCATCTTTCCAAAATGATTTACATGGGGCATTTTTACGATTTTGTCGCGCACACAGCAGCGACCTTTCCAGCGGCGTTCTGGGGATTCTGGATGCTCGTTGCCATGATGGGAGTGTACGGGCTCACGGTGCTGTATGACTTTTATCGTTTTTTGCGGAATATTCATCTGCGTTCTCTCCGGAAAAGGAAAATGTCCGCATCTTCTTCCGGGCCGTCCCTCTCCGCGGGCGACCGATGAGCTTGATTTTTTCCTTCATCATGCTACCTTATCAGCCTGAAATTCATTACGGGACGGAATCATGCTGACAGGAATCATTGCCGGACTTCTTTCCGCTCTGCTGCAGGCGGTTTCCTATATCTGCAGCGCGGGATTTATGCTGAAATACAAATCATCGCTGAGGCTGGTGATTTTTTCCCAGCTTGCGATGGGGGCGTTCTGTCTGCCGTTTCTGCCGTTTCTGTTTCCGCGCCAGTTATTGGAGACACTGCCGGAGTTCCTGCTCTGGACCGGAGCATGGATTGTCTGTTTCACGGTGGGGCAGACCGCGTTTTTCAATACGCTCCGAACCATTGAAGCAAGCCGGATGTCGTCGCTGCTCGGGCTGAAGATTATTGTTCTTTCCGTCATCTATGTGCTGATTATGCGGACACCGCTCTCGTTTCTTCAGTGGATCGCGGTTCTGATGAGTTCGCTCGCGGCGGTTGGAATGAACTGGAGCGGGGGAGCACGCTTCTCTCTCAAAGGAATTCTCTGGCTGCTGGTCACGCTGATTGCCTATTCTCTTACGGATATGACGGAAACGCATCTGGTTTCCATGCCGAAAACCGGGAACATCATCCATGACAGTCTTGCCATCGGCGCTGTCTGCTATTCGCTGCTGGGAATTCTGACGCTGCCGTTTCTCCTGAAATTCCGGTGGACGACAAAGCAGTTTGTCAAATCTATGCCGTTCGCGCTGACATGGTATCTCTCCCAGGTGGCGCTGTTTGTCTGCTTCGGCCTTCTCGGGACCGTTTTCGGCAATGTGATTCAAGCCAGCCGCGGCCTGATCTCGATCGGGCTCGGAATCCTTCTGCTTTCGATCGGACTCGGACGGCTGGATTCCAGAATCACTCCAGATATGTGGATCCGCAGAATCGCCGCGGCAATCCTGATGACGGCGGGAATCGTTCTCTATTCCGTCGCGAAAATTCAGTCCTGATTCCGCTTAGGAAAACACCTCCTGACCGGAACGCTCGTTTTTTCCTTCTGATCCGACTTGCCGATCTGCCGGATCAGACGTATATTATCCCTCCGGAACAAGCAAATACGGAGGAGTTTCCCATGTCGAAAAAAATTCTGATTATAGCTGGAGATTTTGTAGAGGATTATGAACTGATGGTGCCTTTCCAGGCGTTGCAGGTCTGCGGGTTCGAGGTCGATGTCGTCAGCCCGGACAAAAAAGCGGGCGACGTGATCCGGACTGCGATTCATGACTTCGAGGGAGATCAGACGTATTCCGAAAAACGCGGACATAATTTCCTGCTGAATGCGGATTTCAGAAAAGCGGATGAAAAACGTTATGATGCTCTGCTTCTTCCCGGTGGAAGAGCTCCTGAATTTCTGCGCCTCAACAAAAAGGTCGTCAAACTGATCAAGGCGTTTGCCGAATCGAAAAAACCGATTGCCGCCATCTGTCATGGCCCGCAGATGCTGACAGCGGCGGATGTCATTCGCGGAAAGAAGATTTCCGCCTATCCCGCGTGCAAACCGGAAATTCTTGCAGCCGGAGCTGAGTATGCGGACATTGAACTGACCGGCGCCGTCACCGACGGCAATTTCGTTACCGCGCCCGCGTGGACGGCCCATGTCGAATGGCTGAAGCAGTTCATCGCTCTGATAAATCTCTGAAAGGATGGTCCGGAATGAGCTGCTTTTTGTCCCATCGAGGGGAATCCGACGACGCTCCGGAAAATACTCTTGCGGCTTTTCGCCTTGCCATGGAGCGGGACTCCGACGGAATCGAGCTCGATATCCGTCTCACTTCCGACGGCTTTGTCGTATGCGTTCATGACGAAACCCTGAAACGGGTTGCCGGGGTTCCGCTGGAAATCGGAAAAACATCTCTCGCGGAACTGCGGAAATACCATCCGATACCCCTTCTCGAAGAAGTGCTCTCCATTCTGAAACCGGGCAAGCATATGCAGATTGAGCTGAAAGGAGACGGCACCAATCTTCTTCCCGCTTTGAAAAAAATCCTGGATCAGTGGGATGGAGACAAAGAACAACTTGCGCTGAGTTCCTTTGAAACGGAAACCATTCGAAGCGCAGGAGATTTTTTCCCGAATCTTCCGCGTCTTCTGCTGGTGGATTTAAAGAGGAAATTCGGCGTCTTCCCTTCCGCACGGCAGGTCATGGATGAGATAAAACCGCTGAAATGCACCGGAATCAGTTTCAAGGCGGACAGGGATGCCTCAGGGGAATTCGTGAATCTACTCCATGAAAACGGCCTGAGAGTCGTTTGCTGGGGTGTTTCCTCCGATGAGCTCGGATTGGATATGGCGGAACTCGGGGTTGATGCCATGACAAACAATCATGCCGTCGCTCTCCGGCGGATTTGGAGAGAGAAAAAACAGTGTTGATTCCGGAATCGACCTGTCCTGCTTTTGCTGGTGTGGTTATTCGCACCTGGAGCATGATTGCGGCAGCATCGCTGTTTTGCCTCCGGCGGCCAGCTTATTCAGCTGGACCGAAGCAGGTCACGGACCTGCACCATGATGTTTTTTGTAAGAGGATAAAAAAAACCGGGATGGTCAATCATCCCGGTTTTAAAGATCCTGATTGACGGATCAATCTTATTTTTTGACCTTCCAGTCAAGCGCACCGACAGGGCATTCCTCAACGCAGGCGCCGCAATCCGCACAGGAAAGCGGAAGTCCCTGATTGAATGCCGTACCGACGCCGGTCTGGAATCCGCGTTTCATCGGAGCAAGCAGATGCTTGTTGATGATCTCGCCGCAAACCTTCACGCAGGTTCCGCAGCGGACGCATTTCATGCGGTCGTAGATAATGACCGGATGGCGGGTATCCGGAGCATCCTCCGGTTTCTTTCCGGAGAATGTATCGGGACGAACCTGAAGAAGTGTGGAATATTTTTTGAGTTTGCAATCGCCTTTTGCGGTACAGCTGCACTCAATGCAGCGTTCGCCTTCCTTCTGCATTTTCTCTTTGCCGATGGAGGGGAACAACTCGGTAAAGGTGGTCTTGCGTTCCTCCAGGGAAATGAAGTCCGGTTTGACACGCGGCTCCTGAGAGACCGGATGGAGATAGACCAGATCTTCTTTGGAGAGACTGTTCCAGTGTCCGCGAGAGACATTGAATTCAAAGGGAAGCTCCACTTTACGGCCTTCCAGGAAAGCGCATACGGCATCCGCCGCACGATGTCCGGAAGCCAGAGCCTCGACCACGGTTGCAGGACCGGTTACGCAATCACCGGCGGCAAAGACATTGGAAACGCCTTCGCAAGCCTGTTCCCCCTTGGAAACGGCAACATCACCGCGTTTAGTTGCGGTCAGTCCGTTCGG
>CALXMJ010000320.1 GCA_944389445.1 uncultured Victivallales bacterium
TTCCGCTCCAGCATCCGTCCCGGCGAATCGGGATAGATCTGGAAATGGCGCCGGACCCGCTCCGGGAATTCGGGCGGAACGCGGCGGCGGAAAAACGGAAGCTCCATGCCGGAAGGAAACTCCGGGATGGCAGCGGCCAGCTCCGGACGGTATTCCCGAACATCATCGGCATACACGAAAATCAGCGGAGCCTCCCGGTGCGCCCGGCAGTCGGAATACCAGTCGAAATGAATGCACCAGCGCTCCACGGCGGAATCGGCGATCGTGCAGTGCGTCATTCCCGGCGGAATGAGAATCGCCGATCCTCCGGTGCAGTAAAACGTTCCTTTTTCCGTCACGACCCTTCCTTCGCCGCGACTGAAGTAGACAAGTTCGAAATCGTAGATTCTGCGGTTCGGCTCGATCCGTCCGCGCGGCCAGGAACCGCACCAGACGGGGCCATGACCGGGATTCAAACTTGCAAACAATTCAAAAAGCATGATTTGTGCTGTCTTTGATAGATTTTTCTTCTGTTTATTTTTCTTTTTTCCCTTATAATATACAGCATTCAGGAAAATTTTACAAAGGAGACTCATCATGGATTGGATGGAAAAATGCTATTCCAGACTCCTGATCGACAATCACATCACGGATCTTCTTCCGGAATTCATGAGCCGCTTTGATCCCCGGAACTATGTGGATATGGTCAAACTCGCCGGGGTGGAGGCCTCCATGGTCTACGCCTGCGACCACAACGGCAACTGCTATTACCCGACATGCAGCGGGCATCCGCATGGTAATCTGAACGGACGGGATCTCTTCGGGGAAACCGTCGGGCTTCTGAGAAAAGAGCGGATCGTGCCGATCGCCTACTACACGATCATCTATCACAACTGGTCGGCGAAAACGCATGAATCCTGGCGCATGCGGGACTGCGGGGGGAACACGCATGGCGGACGCTATCATTACAGCTGTCCGAACAGTGCGGAGTACGGAGCGTTCTGCCGGAAACAGCTCGAAGAGGTCACCGCCTATCCCGTCGCCGGACTCTTCATCGACATGACCTTCTGGCCGATGGTCTGTTTCTGCGACTCCTGCCGCGCGGCGTGGCGGAAGGAGTCCGGACGCGAAATCCCGGCCGTCATCGACTGGCGGAATCCCGAATGGGTCGCCTTCCAGCGCTGGCGCGAACGCTCCATGGCGGAATTCGGGCAGATGCTGACCGATCACGTCAAACGCCTCCATCCGGAGATGAGCGTAACGCATCAGTTCTCCCCGGTTCTCCACGGCTGGTTTCTCGGACAGAGCTCCGGAACGGCGGATGCCTCCGATTACGCATCCGGCGATTTCTACGGAGGAAAAGCCCAGCAGAGAATCGGCGCGAAAATCTTTTCCGCCTACTCGAAACATCAGCCGTTTGAATTCATGACCTCGCGCTGCGTCGATTTGCACGACCACACCTCGACCAAGTCCGACGACGAACTCTTTCTCCATGCAGTCACCACGCTCGCCAACGGAGGCGCCTACTTCTTCATCGACGCGATCCATCCGGACGGCACGCTGAACCGGAATTTCTATCAGCGCCTCCACGATATCGTGCGCCGTCTGGAGCCGTTCAAGGAGATGGTGAAAAAACATGTGCCGGTCCTCTCCGCCCGGACCGCTCTCTATTTTTCCATGACCGGATGCGTGAACGAATCGCTGAACGGCGTTCCGCTGTCGAAAATGAACGAGGGCGGCGGAAACATGGACAACCGGAAAAACGCACTGGTCGACGAAGTCACCGCGGCTGGCGCGATCCTCAGCAAACTTCACATCCCGTACCGGGTCGTCACAGACCGGACAAGCGATTTCTCGGAATTCAAAACCATGATCGTCTGTGCCGCGGCGTATCTGTCGGACGCGGAGTGCGAACGGCTCCGGAGCTTCGTCGAAAACGGCGGAACGCTGATCGCCACCGGAAAGACCTCCCTTTACGATCCCGAAGGCCGATGCCCCGGCGATTTCCGTCTCGCAGACGTTTTCGGAATCACATGGAGCGGGAAAATGACCGATGCGGTCAGCTATCTGGACCCCGGCAGAGGAAGGGATCTGATTTCGGTCCGCGGCCCCAGCTCCCCGCTGGTGAAAGCAACCACGGCGGAGGTGCGCGGAAGGGTCGTTCTCCCGCATTTCCCCTGCGACGATCCGGAACGCTATGCCTCGATCCATTCCAATCCGCCGGGCATCCCGACGGAATTCGCCGGACTCACAATCAACCGCTGCGGCAAGGGACGATGCATCTATCTCTATTCGCCGCTTCTGATGCACCGCCAGTATTCGCAGGAGCAGTTCGGGATGGAACTGTTCGCGGAATTCGCGCCGGAATTCGTGACCGCGTCGGAACATCTTCCGGGGAGCACGGAACTCACTCTGCTGAAGAGCTCAAGGGAGAATGCATATCTGCTCGGAATCGTCAACTACCAGGAGGAACTGCCGAACATCCCGCTGCATGAGGTTTCGATTTCGATCCGTCTGCCGGAAGGATTCATTCCGGAACAGCTGGTCCGCGCATCCGACGGGAGAGATCAGGAATTCACCTTCCGGAACGGCATTCTATCCATTCGACTGCACACGCTGCAAAATGCGGAAATCATAGAACTCAGGGAGAAGAAAAAATGAATCGACTGAAACTGGCATTCGAATCCGGAAACGGGATTCTGCGCCTGGCGCCGAACTGGGTGCCGCGCTCCTTCTGCATTCCGGGACGGCGCATCAAACTGCATCCGGACGACTACTACGCGCTCGGCGGCGAACGCGGCGGCATCGACGAACGGTGGTTCGCCTCCACGACTCCGGCGGACAACGGCCCGCTGACCCCGAAAGATGAAGGAGTCAGCCGGGTGGTCTGCGAAGACAACGAACTTGTCACTCTGCGGGACGCGGTCGAGGAACTCGGCGCGGATCTGATCGGGGAACGGCTCTGGAACGAATATCACGCATGGCCGATCTTTTCGAAATTCTTCGACAATCTCGGCCCGCTGCCGCACCACATCCACCACCGGGACCGGCACGCAAAGCTCGTCGGACAGCGCGGCAAGCCGGAATGTTACTATTTTCCGCCGCAGGTGAACAATTACGGCGGACATTTCCCGTACACGTTCTTCGGACTGGAACCGGGAACGACGAAAGATCAGGTCCGCGAGTGTCTGAAAAATTTCACAAAGGGCGACAACAAACTGACCAATCTTTCCCGCGCCTACCGTCTTGAGCCCGGAACCGGATGGGATGTCCCGCCCGGACTTCTCCATGCGCCAGGAAGCCTCTGTACCTACGAGCCGCAGGCGGCGTCGGATGTCTACGCCATGTACCAGTCGCTGGTGGACAACCAGATCGTGCCGGAATCCCTGCTCTGGAAAGACTGTCCGAAAGACAGACTCGGCGATTATGACTATCTTCTCGACGTCATCGACTGGGAACTCAATGTCGATCCGGAATTGAAAGCGCATCGCTTCATGAGTCCGCGTCCGGTCCGTCCGGAAGCAGAAATGCTGGAAAACGGATACCGCGAACTCTGGGTCTGCTACAAGTCCGATGCCGTCAGCGCCAAGGAACTGACCGTTCTGCCGGGACGAACCGCCATCATCCGGGACTCCGCCGCCTACGGTCTCATCATGATGCAGGGCCACGGCACCATGAACAATCTGAAACTCGAAACACCCGCACTGATCCGCTTCGGACAGCTCACTTACGACGAATATTTCGTCTCCGAACAGGCCGCTCGGAAAGGCGTGAAAATCGTGAACGAATCTCTATCCGATCCGCTGGTCATGCTGAAACACTTCGGCCCGGCGAATCCCGATCTGAATTGAAACTGCATTCCACGCGGGAAGCCTTCCGATCCTTGCAGATCCGGAAGGCTTCTCTCTTTTTTCCCAGTTTCACGTCCAATTTCACTTATCATTTATCAACAAAGTGAAAAGTTATGTGATAAGTATCCACCCGTGAAGCAATTCTCTTTTCTTCTTGTTTTCAAGTATAAAAACAAACTTTTTTTCCATTTTTTCAAAAAGAACCATTGACTTTTTTAAGAAATATCGTATAATAAAAGTGAAAAGTTCAGTGATACATAAAACAGCAGAAACAAGGAACCTTGCATGCCTCCGACTGAAAAAACAGATTTTATGAAAATACGGCAATATGTTATAAATACAATCGCCGTGAAAGGGGCGCAGCCGGTCCGCTTTCCGTCCAGCCGGAAGCTGGGAGAGATGTTCAAGGTGTCCCAGCCGACCGCCCTGCGCGCCATTCAGGATCTGATCGCGGATGGATTTCTCGAACCATGCCGCGGCGGAGGGACTATCTCCCGTCAGGTGGAATTCTCACAGGACTATTCCGGCACCAGAATCTACGGATATATTTTCAATGATGGGAAAATCTCATTCTACGGTTTTTACGCCATGCACCTTCTTGCGGAAACCGCCTGTGAACTGACCCGGAGGCACATCGGCTATCAGGTTCAGGATATTCATGTGGAAACCCCGTCACTCCTGCGGAAAGAGGTGCGGAACGCCAACCTTTCGGGATTGATGTTCCTGTCAGCCGATCCGCCGATCATGGCGCAGGCGCTGAAACTGAAAAAGGAGGGATTCCCCGTGGTTTCGTTCACCCGCGATGCGGAAGGGATCAGCTCCGTTTACGATCCGCTGGAAGAGCTGTACCGCGATATTCTCCTGAAACTTTTCTCGGAAGGGCGGACGCATATTCTGGTCTGTTCGCATCCGCTTGCCTATATGGTCTCCGCGACCAGAAAAGCCATCCGGACTGCGTGCGAAATGGCCGGAGTCTCCGAAAAGCAGGTAATTCTTCTCTGCGAAGGATTCACGAAAGATCAGGAAAAACTTCAGGAACTGCTGACATTTGGAGTTAAATTTGAAGGAGTCGTATTTCCCAATCCATTCCTCTGTTCCACAATCCGGGCAAAACTGGACATCGAAAACGAATGCCGGATTGTCCTTGATGAAAGCAGAATGTATGACAATTTAAATTTTTCCGGCTATGTCGTCAAATACGATTATCCGCCTGCCGTCCGGATCATGATCGACAATCTGATTGCACAAACAGAAACACCGGAAAAAGCGCCTCTGCTCAAAGAAAAAATTCAATATCGTATTTTCCAGGTCCGCAACGGAGTCATATTACCGGAATAAATCTTGACCATTCAAGAAGGAGAAAAGATCTCATGAACAGAAAATCAAGGAAAACGGAATCGCACTTCCAAAGAGTGATCGGAAGTAAAAAAAGTTGTATCTATTTTACATTGATAGAGCTTTTAGTTGTAATTGCAATCATTGCAATTCTTGCATCGCTTCTTCTTCCGGCGCTGAGAAGCGCGAGAAACAAGGCAAAAGACATCAACTGTGCAGCCAACCTGAAACAGATCGGGACCTATATGACACTATATCTCAATGATTTTGAAGGATTTTTCCCGCCCCCCGCGCAGGAATCCCCGTTACCATCCGCATTCCGATCCACTGATGGCTGGGATGATATTCTGTACAGGCAGTATATCCAACCCGGCGTTATCACTGGAGGATGTCAGTGGAACTCCGTGACCAACGCGCCGCGTTACGGTCTTTTTCACTGCCCTTCGCAGGAGAAATGGGGTGAAACGAACCAATATGCCATCAATTGCATCCTGAATCAGACCTTTCTGAATCTGTCAAAAATCACCCGAGCATCCGCATTCATGATGTGCGTCGATCAGGATGCCTCCCGCGCCGACAACTGGGACGGCAACCGCTGGATCAACACTATCAACAATCCGGAACGAATTGATCCCAGACACAGCGGTATGTCCGCCAACCTGCTGTATGTCGATGGCCATACCGCCAATTTGAAACATACGACAATTGATTACGAATCAAGCAGACGATGGAGTTCAAAACCATCCTTCTGGAATCCTCAAATCTAAAAAATCAATTCAGAGGAAACAACAACTATGAAATGGCATCGGATTCTTCTTTCCCTTCTGATTCTTTCCACGGCAAGCCTGTCTATTGCGGAGGAGTGGAAACTCGAAACAAAAGGCTGGCGCTGGCAGGGTTCGGGAAAAGCATCCGTTACTCAAACCGACGGACAACTGAATCTCCGGCTGTACGGAAGTTACATCCTGACAAAATCCATCCCACTGAAAGCGAAATGGAAAGGAATCCTCTTCACATTCCGAATGAAAACGGAAAAGGTCGTCAAAGGAAAACAGCACTGGGCGGACGCCCGTTTTCAGGTTCTCTTCTATGACCGGAATGGAAAACAGGTCGGCGGCTGGCCGCCCTTCGCCACGGCAACGGGAACAAGCGATCGCAGAAGAGAGATGTTTTATAAAATTCCATCTGGAGCTTCCG
Organism: uncultured Victivallales bacterium; assembly: GCA_944389445.1. Classification (GTDB taxonomy): domain Bacteria; phylum Verrucomicrobiota; class Lentisphaeria; order Victivallales; family UBA1829; genus UBA1829. Next base: position 6,363 of record CALXMJ010000320.1, read on the forward strand.
AGGTCCGGATCAGTCCTTCGAATCTGGGAGTCTCCGGGAAAGTCGAATTTCTCGATCTGCACGTCTATCCCATGACAACCGATAAAATCACGGATCTCGATGCGCGTCCGCCGGAAGGTTCCGCCGAGGATCATATGAGTCTGAAGGGAGCGGAAACGCTCAAAAACGGACAGAGAGAGCAGATCTGCCTGAACGGTCTCTGGCAATTCTATCCGCTGAAAAACGGAGTCGATCCGGCATTGCAACTTCCGGCAAAGGGAAGCGGATGGTGCTGGTTCAAAGTCCCCGGAGCGTGGCCGTCGTGGGGAAATCAGACGGCGGAATCCGCTCAGGCGATCATCGTATCGCCCTTTGCAACGGAAAAAATCGACACGCTCAAACTCAACGAGGCATGGTATCGCAGAATCTTCACCGTGCCCGCGGAATGGAAAGGCAGACGGATCCTCCTGAACTTCACCATGCTCCAGACCAACGCACAGGTTCTCGTGGACGGCAAACGTGCCGGCGAAGTCTATTTTCCCGGCGGAGAACTTGATCTGACCGGAAAACTCCTTCCGGGAAAACAGCAGGAACTGGCAATTCTGGTCACTGCCAATCCCGGCAAAAGCAACGTGCATTTCATGGCGCCGGATGTCATCATCAATACGCCGGCAAAGCTCGGATTCCGAGGCATCACAGGCGATCTGTATCTCAGTGCAATTCCCTCTGCGGGGAATATTCGCGACGTGCGGATCACAACCTCCGTCCGCAGGCAAACCATCTCCTGCAACACCGCTCTGGAACATCTCCCGCCCGGAGAATATCTCCTGAAAGCGGAAATCTTCGACGGCTCCGCCAAAGTCCGGGAGTTCCGTTCCGAGCCGTTCCGCATTGTCAAGGAATCACCGCTCCTCCGCAAAAACTTTTCCGCAACCTGGAGAAATCCGAAACTCTGGGATACGAATCATCCGGAAAATCTGTACCGGGCAACGATCACCCTGCTGAAAAAGGACGGATCCGTCATCGACACCCTTTTCCCGGAGGAATTCGGATTCCGGGAATTCTGGACCAGCGGCAGAAACTTCTATCTGAATGGAAGCGTGATCCATCTGCGCCAGTTTGCCCACGGACTGAACTGCGGAGCGGCAAACATCTCCTGCCGGGAAAATGTGGTAAACGTGCTGAAACGAGTCAAAGAAGCGAATTTCAATTCGGTTTTCGGTGTGGACTACGCCTTCCGTCCGGGACAGGTCGGCTACATTGACCACTCCTATCGGGAAAGCTCAAAACTGGGACTTCTCACCGCCCTGACTCTGCCTCACGCCGCCCAGTACAACTGGAATCTGGATGATCCGAAGGAAAACGCCCGTTACCGCAGGCACGCGGAACATCTCATCCGCCGCTTTCAGAATCTGCCCGGTATCGTGATGTACGCCATGACCCACAATGCCACGGGAGACATCGCGGATCAGAATCCCCTGAAAATGGGAATGCCGAACCCCTTTCCTGCAAACAACAATACCATGCAGGCTCTGAAAGCCGAAGCGATCGTCCGGGAACTGGATCCCGACAAAGTGATCTATCATCACGCGGGCAGTCCCGGCAGCGGAATCTTCGGTGTGAACTGCTATCTGAACTGGGCGCCCGTTCAGGAACGCGGCGACTGGTTCGAACACTGGGAAAAACACGGCACGCGCCCGCTGATGCTGAGCGAATGGGGACTGCCGCACCGCGCAAGCTACTCCAGTTTCCGCGGAGGAGCGGGCATCTGGTTCCGAAAAAATCCGCAGTGCTTCTGGGTCGAGGAATACAACGCCGAACATCTTGGGGAAGAGGCGTACCGTCTGACGCAGGATCATCTGGATTTTCTCGAAATGCAGACGAAAAACACAGGAAACAAACCGATCTATTTCTCTCTGGACGGAGACAAACTGCTGCGGACCTGTCAGACGGTTCTTGAGGAATTCGTCGGAGAGAATCTCCCGGCGTTCCGGATCCGCGGACTCTCCTCCATCGCGCCGTGGGACTTCTCGTGGTTCTGGGATAAACAGGAGCCGCAATGGATCTCCGTCGACAATCCGGATGCGTTCCGGAATCTGAAAAGACCCGGCATCTCGCCGGACCGCTTCCACACGCCCGGAACCCGATTCGCATGGCAAGAAACAGACGGAACAGGATCATGGAAACTCACAAACCTCGGCAAAACCGTAGCGGCGGCCTTTGCGGACCGTCTCGCCATGATCGCCGGAAAGACGGGAGACTTCTCCGAAAAAGGACATAATTTCCGTCCGGGCGAAACCGTCGGCAAACAGCTGATCGTCGTCAACGACTCCCGGGAAACTCTCCGCGTTCTCTGCAAAGCAACCGTTCCCGAACTGAATCTGAAGCTGGAAAAAGAGCTCACGATCCCGACCGGAAGCCGCGCATCCATGCCGGTTCAGTTCCGGATTCCGGAGAAATTCACAGGAAAAACAATCTGCCTGAACGCGGAATTTCTCTTCCCGGATCAGACTCGATCCACAGACTCCATCCGGCTTGATGTGATCCGGCCGATCGCGAAAAAAACGATCCGCGGACTCGGACTCTACGATCCCGAGGGAACCGCCGCTCCGCTTCTGAAGGAACTCGGACTCTCCTTCCGGAACATCCGGACGCAAAACGATCTTGCAGGAATCGAACTCCTTGTCATCGGAAGAAAGGGAATGAAGGAGTTCCCGTTCAAGCTGGCGGAAAAGATCGAAAACGGACTCAAACTCCTCGTTCTGGAACAGGAGTATGAGGATCTGCTGAGAATGGGGCTGCGCGGAAACATACAGGGATTGCGCAAAGTGTTTCCGCTGTCGCCGGAATTCGAACGTCTTCACTGGTGGCGCGGCTCCTCGACTCTGACAACGCCGTTCCTGGATCTGCCCGAACACGAAAGCGGATATCCCTCGTGGAAATTCAACGACATGTACAGCAGCCGCGTCTGGCGGGCCGGCAACCGCGGCAATGTATGCAGCGTTCTCATCGAAAAAGCTCCGGCGGGAAATTTCCTCCCGCTGATGCAGGGCGGATTCGATCTCCAATACGCTCCGCTTCTGGAGATGAAGAGCGGAAACGGTACCGTTCTCTTCTCCCAGCTGGATCTTTCCGGAAGGACGGAATCCGACCCGGAGGCCCTCACGATCCTCCGGAAACTCCTGGATCGTCTGGAACAGGCGAAACCGCACGCGGCAAGACCGCTCGTCTATCGGGGCGGAGCGGAGGGAAACGCTCTCCTGAAAAAACTGAATATCGCCTTTTCTGAAGCGGAACAGCTCCCCTCCAACGCTCTGCTGACGACGGGACCCGGCGCAAAACTCGCGGATCTGAAGGAACGGATCGAAAACGGACTCGATGTCCTTGTCATCGCTCCGGAAAAATCGGAACTGGAACGAATCCTTCCAGCGGGAACCGTGCTTCAATCGGGCAGATTCTTTCCCGCTTATGTCTCCGGACTCGAAAAGCATCCGGAATTCGCGGGGATCTCGAATGCGGATCTGCACTGGAGAAAGCCGATTTCCCTCTCCTTCGATCCCTCGGGCGACGGCGGACGCGCACTGCGGATTTTCCGGATCGGAAAAGGACGCCTGATCGTCAGCCTCATTGCGCCGTGGATGTTCGAGGAACAGGAATTTCAATACAGGACCTCGTTCCGCCGGAGTGCGTTTCTGCTCTCCCGTCTGCTCCGGAATCTCGGGGCGGCGGACGCCTCCGGAAGCGCGATCATGTTCGACAGGGATTATCTGGCGG
>CALXMJ010000321.1 GCA_944389445.1 uncultured Victivallales bacterium
CGATCCGAACGACTGCACCAGTCTGGAAGCCGAGTGCGGAGGATTTGCGGCAGGAATCAAAAACGCATCCGTGAAAGGACTGAAAATCGGGCTGCCGAAAGAGTATTACGAACTCGAAGGAATGTCCGACAGCGTCAGAAAATGTGCACAGGAGGCCATTGAAGCCTTCCGGCGGCTCGGCGCCGAAACAGTGGAAGTCTCCCTCCCGCATACAAAATACTCCATGGCGTGCTACTACATTGTGGCGACCGCGGAAGCCAGCGCAAATCTCGCCCGCTTCGACGGCGTCCGCTACGGCTACCGCAGTCCGGATGCCCGCGACGTTCTCGAAAACTACATGAAGTCGCGCGGCGAAGGATTCGGCACGGAAGTCAAGCGACGCATCATGCTGGGAACTTACGTTCTCTCCAGCGGATACTACGATGCATACTATCTCAAAGCGCAGAAGGTCAGAACCCTGATCCGCCGCGACTTCGAGAACGCCTATAAACAATGCGACATCCTGCTGACGCCGGTCACTCCGGCAACAGCATTCCGGTTCGGGGAAAAATCCGACCCGCTCCAGATGTATCTGAGCGACGTCTTCACGACCTCCCTGAATCTCTCCGGCAACTGCGGAATCAGCATTCCGGCGGGCAGAGACCCGAACGGAATGCCCATCGGCGTGCAGCTGATGGCCCCTCCCCTTGCCGAACAGCTTCTTTTCAATACAGCTTATGCATTTGAAAAACGCTGATAAAAGGGCGCTTGTCTGAACAAGCGCCTCTTTCCATCATTCAATCGAAAGCGAGGTGTTTTTATGAAACTGCTTTTTCTCTGCCTGACCTTTTCGGCTGTGCTTCTCAATGCACAAGTGCCATCGCTCCAGCAGCGGGACTCTCTGCCGCCGGGAAGCAAGATGCCGTCCGTGAGTGCGGAATGGATCAACGAACCTGTCCGGAAGGCTCCCGCGGAGAAGCAGAAGCAGATCACCGTTCTGACCCTCGTTGATATTCTCTCGCCCGATATCTTCCAGACGCTCCGGATGATTGAAAGTCTTGAGAAAAAATACGCTCTGGAAAACCGCGCCGCGATTACCATCCAGACCGTTGCCAGAAATGATCTGAGCCTTGTGAAAAAAATTCTGAAGTCGAATGACAATCCGTTCGTCCTTGCCATCGGCGCGGATGAGAAGGGAAAGACGTTCAAACGGTTCGACACGACGGTCGGCACTCTCCCGTTCACCATCATCGCGGAGAACGGAGCCATTGCATGGAAAGGACATCCGGTCGAGATTGAAACCGTTACGGATTCCATTCTTGCCGGGAATTTCTCCCGTTCCAACCAGGAAAAAATTTCCGCGTTCCGGAAGCAGCTTCAGTCGGCCCTCAAAGCCGGTCTGCCGGACGTTGTGGCGCAGACCGCCGACAAGATTCTGGCAATCGCCCCCCTCGACACCATCGCCATGCAGGCGAGACTCTATGCATTCGAACAGAAGGGACAAACCGCCGAAGAAGCAAAATTTCTTGCGGAACACATCCGCAAACATCCGCAGAACTCCATGCAGATGCGCATGCTTCTGCTCGACCTCCTTCAGCGCCTGGACAACACTCCCGACTGGAACAAGACCGTAACAGAGACAATCACAGAAGCGGAGAAAAGACCGGAGGACTCCCTGAACTTCGCGGCATATCTTCTTGACCGCTCCGTCATGGCGAACATGCCGATTCAGGCGATTCTCAATCTCTCAGGCAATGCGGTCCGGAGTTTCAAGGCATCTCCGAGACAGGACATGTATGCCGATGCGCTGGAAATCGCCGCGCGCGCCAATTACGCGGCTTGCAGACTCAATCAGGCGATCGCTTTGCAGAAGGAAGCTGTGACGGTCAGAGAAAAGAGCAAAAGCCCGTTTCTGAACCGTTCCCGGAAAAGTCTAGCCTTCTTCGAATCGCTCAAAACGCTGAAATAATTTCCTTTCCGCCTGTTTTTGCCAAACGGAAGAAGAACGGAATCCGCACAAAAGCGGCGGAGTTGCCGTCCGTCGCTTGCGCAGACAAAATGCGTCACATGAGCTTGAGTCCGGGCAGGTCCTGAATATCGACAACGCCGACCACCTTGCCGTCGTTGTCCGTGACCAGTATATCATCGATTTTGCGGGCTTCCACCAGCTTGAGCACTTCAATCGCAAGAGATTCCGCATTGATGGAAATCGGATTTTTCGTCATGACGTCGGCGATTTTCCGTTCGAGAATGGAGATATCGTTGGCGCGGCGGCGGAAATCGCCGTCGGTAAAGATGCCGATCGGATGGTTCTCCGCATCCACGATCGCGGCGGACCCGCTTTTGCAGGCGGTCATTTTCAGGATCGTGTCCTTCACGGTAGCGCCCGGGGGCACCAGGGCAAGACGATCCCCGGAACGCATGGCGTCGCAGACGCGCATCGTCACGGCGCGTCCGATCGCACCGGCGGGATGGAGTCTGCCGAAATCCTCTTTGGTGAATTTGCGAATCGCCAGAAGTGTCATTGCCAGCGCATCACCGACTGCGAGCTGTGCGGTGGAAGTGGTCGTCGGGGCAAGATTGAAGGGGCACGCCTCGCGCGGGACGGCTGTCTCCACATGAATGTCGCTCAGCTGGGCAAGCGTGGAATTGCGGTTTCCGGTCAGGGAGGCGATTTTCACGCCGAGACGTTTTGCCGGAACGATCACACGCACCAGCTCGTCGCTTTCCCCGCTGTAACTGATCGTGACAAGCAGATCATCCTTCTGGATCATGCCGAGGTCCCCGTGCATAGCCTCCACAGGATGCATAAAAATGGTCGGGGATCCTGTACTTGCCATTGTCGCAGCGATCTTGCTGCCGACATGGCCGCTCTTCCCGAGTCCGGAAATCACAATCTTGCCGCCGGCGTCAAGAGCCTTGCAGCAGGCTTCCACCAGTTTCACAAAGTTTTCATCCAGATTCTGTTTCACAGTCTCCAGACCTTCAATCTCAATCGAAAGAACCTCTTTTGCCTTTTCCAGAATTTTGCGGGAATCCACTTTCACCCTCCATGTTTTCCGATAATATAGTCTGCTTTCCGCAAAAGTCATCCCCTCGGCAATAAAATTCATTTTTTTTCTCTTTCCTCTTGACAAATGCAATAAAATATTGTAAAACATATACTACAAATAGCCCTTAAAAAGAAATAAAAAGCGTAAAAAGGGTTATTTTTCTAAAATTTATACTATAAATAAAAAAGGAGTCACATGAAAGCGGAACCCATTGCAGACTACTGGATCGAGATGGAAAAACCGGCAACCTACCATGGCTGGCCGACGATTCTCAACGCGGGGAACGATCGTCTTATGATCGTCTGTTCCGGCAACCGGCAGGGACATATCTGCCCGTTCGGGCGCGTCTATCTCTACACCTCCGAAGACGGCGGCAGGACGTGGAGCGCACCGGTCCGGCTCTCGAAGGGCCCGCTCGATGACCGCGACGCCGGAATCATCAAGGCGGAGGACGGCTCCCTGCTGGTCAACTATTTCACAAGCATCCGCTTTCTGGAATCCCCCGATCAGCCGCCCTCCTGGGAAACCGTCGAAGAAAAGACAACTCTGGCTGATTTGAAAAGGGAACACGGCTTTTTCATGGTCCGCTCCACCGACGGCGGAAGAACATGGTCCGAAAAATACGCGGTTCCCGTCAACAACGTGCACGGCCCGGCGCTCCTGAACGACGGTTCCCTCCTCTGGGTCGGCCGAGAAATCGGGAATGCGATTCTTCAGGCAAAAAAAGGCAACCGGAACATCGCGGTACGGTCGACAGACAACGGGTTGACCTGGCAGTTTGTCTCCGAACTTCCGGTCGTGCCCGGACAGCGCGCGACCGACTGGCATGAATTCCACGCCGTTCAGGCACCGGATGGAACCGTCATTGCCCAGTTCCGCAATCACACGGAACCGGAAATCGCCACATGGCAGACGGAATCCCGGGACGGCGGCCTCACCTGGACCATTCCGCACTATGTCTGCTACGGGTTCCCGACCCATCTGCTGAATCTGCCCGATGGCAGAATCCTGATGGCCTACGGATATCGCAAGGAACCGTATGGCAACCGTTTCCGCATCAGCTCGGACAACGGGAAAAGCTGGTCCGGCGAGGCGATCCTCTCCGATGACGGCGAAGACTGGGATATCGGTTATCCCTCCTCCGCCCTGCTGAGCGACGGTTCCATCGTCACCGCCTGGTATCAGAGCCGGAGCGGAATCGCCTCTCTGCGCGTCAAACAATGGAGACTGGCATGAACCATCCGGAAGACTCCATCGCGGAACGCATCTTTCATTTCATCCGGGAGAAACATCTTTCCGCCGGAGACAAGCTGCCGACCGAAAAGGAGCTTGCCGCCATGTTCGGCACCAGCCGCGTCGTTGTCCGGGAGGGGCTTCAGGGATTGAAATTCCTCGGCATTCTCGAATCCTCCACCCGGGGCGGAACCATCATCCGGGAAGTGAACTTTCCCCTGCTGAGCAGAAGCATCCAGTTTCAAATTGCCATCAACAGCGTGGACTGGAATCAACTCACGGATGCCCGTCTTGCAATCGAACTGGGAGTATTGGACTCCCTCTGCGGAAAACTCTCGCAGGAACAGCTCAATGCCCTGCGGAAAAGTGCAGAGTGCACCCGAACCGGCAATACGCCGGAAGAACTCCGTCATGCCATTCAGCAGGATCAGAACTTCCACCATCTGCTCTTCGAATACAGCGGAAATCCGATCCTGCAGGCGTACTCGCAGCTTCTGGAGTGCTTCTTCGACGGACATCGTCTCCCCGGAAAAATCGAGGAATCCGCCGAAGTCACCGGAGAACATCTCCAGATTCTCTCCGCTCTTGAAACGGGAAATCTTGAACTTGCCCGGGGTATGATGCGCAGACATCTGAACAAATACAAACTCCATTCTTAAAACAGAAGGAACAGAACATGTGTGACAAACCTCCCAGAAGAAGTGTCGTTCTCGACAAACTGCGTGCGGGAAAAAAAGCGATCTCCTTCAAAAACAATTTCGCCTGCGCCCGCGCAACCGAACTGGCAGCCCTCGCCGGATTCGACTGCATCTGGATCTGCAGCGAACACGTCCCGACCGATTTCGATACCATGGAAAAACAGATTCTGGCGGCAAAAGCCCACAATACGGATATCATCGTCCGGGTACCGAAAGGGTCTTACAGCGATTTCATCCGCCCGCTTGAAGCCGACGCCACAGGAATCATGATTCCCCATCTCATGAGCGCGGACGAGGCAAGGGAAATCGTCTGGAAAACGCGCTTTCATCCGCTCGGGCGGCGTCCTGTCGACGGAGGAAACGCCGACGGGCAGTTCTGTCGTCTCCCCTGTCGCGATTACATTCAATTCATGAATGAAAACCGCATGATCATCGTCCAGATCGAAGATCCGGAACCTCTTGCGGAACTGGAGGAAATCTGCCAGGTTCCCGGCATCGACATGATCTTCTTCGGACCCGGCGATTTCAGTCACGCGCTGGGCGTTCCGGGAGAACTCAACCATCCGGAAGTGGACCGGACCCGCAAGCGGATCGCGGAGACCGCTCACAAGTACGGAAAATTCGCCGGAACCACATGCGGCATGGAAAATATGAAAGCATACTTCGAGCTCGGATACGATTTTCTCAACTGCGGATCCGATGTCGGCGCGATGAACGAGTACTGCAACAGAGTCATGAAGCTCTTCCGCGGCTGAAAGTTCCGGAAAAAGGATCAGATTTCCCGCTCCCATCCGTCAGGAAGAGCCATCAGTTCCGGAAAATGAAGGACAAAACGGCGCACCGCCTGAAGATAACTTCGGATCTGACGACGATGCCCGCAGATGCAGAGGGATCCGGCATACAACCCGTTCTCCGTCCGCATTCTCACGGAACCGAGAGAAAGAAAGCCGTTCGACTGGAAATCCGTCAGAGGACTGATGAACATCTCCGCATCCCGAATAATCGAAAGTCCCATCGAACCGACAATCTCGTGCAGGTCGTGCGGCGCAAGCACGCTCGCCAGATGATAAAAGAACGGATGCAGCATCGTGCAGAGAGAGAGAAATTCATGGCTCTCTCCGCGTCCAAGACGAATGTCGTTCATGCGGAGATTCATCTCTTTCTGAAAGTTCAGGAACTCCTCCAGCGGCGAGCCCTCCGAGGAATAAAAGCCCGGACGGATAAAGAGCAGTCCAAGTTCCCGCTCCCCCTGCGCACTCGTTCCCGCATCCACGGGCAGAAGCATTTTCTTGTCGCGGAACGCCTCGTGACGCGACAACCCCCACAGCATCAGCCCCGCAAGCGACGCGGTGCCGTTCATCCGTGCCAGATAATGCCCGTTCAGCCATTTCCGCAACCGCAGGATCCGGGAGAAGTCAATATACAGGCGGGTCCGGAAAATCTGATCCCCGCAATCCATCGTCTCCGCCAGCGTGACCGGATAACGCAGCGCCGGATAGATCACCTCTCCCGCACTCCCCCAGCAGCGTTTGAGTTCCGTCAGCATCTCCTGCATCGGAGCGCCGTCCGCGGTGATGTGGTGAAACTGAAACCAGAGATCCGCCTCACGGAAATCCGCTGTAAAACGCGCGCTGATGCAGCTCATTCCCCAGCCGGGATGACGGCGGATGCGAAGATCAGGCGTCGCCATCCGTGCGCGAACGCAGGCGCACGGCTCCTCCGGAAGAACCGACACATAAAGAAACGTGGCGCTCATCACCCGCTCAACCAGACGATGCAGATTCCGCCGGGACAGAAAAGAAACCCCTTTCGCCCGTTTTGCCCAGCGGCTCAGAGACTGACGGATCAACTGCGGGCGCTGGTTGTCCGGAGCATCCTTGTACTGATTGCAAATCTGAATGATCCGCTCCAGAGCCATTGCAAGCTGCTCCTCCGAAAGAAGAATCCGCCGGGAGTGCCGCTCGTCGAAAAACGGATACAGATGTACCAAGCGACCCTCGCCGTCGACCTCCGCCTCCACAATGTCGCAAAGGGTCGTCTTGCGGCGGCGGAAGGAAAGAATTCCCGGCTCGACCGACCAGTGAAGCTCTTCTCTTGTCAGCAGAAATTCATACAGCCGC
>CALXMJ010000322.1 GCA_944389445.1 uncultured Victivallales bacterium
ATGTACTGTCCGCGGCAAAAAGGCGTGACCGTTGCCGAACTGATTCTGCACTATGACGACGGAAAAAGCACCGTACTCCCCCTGCGTACCGGAATTGAACTCGGAGACTGGTATCTTCCCGCGGGAAAGCAGCCGGAAGCGGCGCTCCTCTTCCACTCGCCGGACTATAAGGAATACGGCCTTTTCCTCTGCGAATGGAAAAATCCCAGACCGGATGCTCTCCTGAGCAGGATCGAACTGCGTGCACGCGATTCCGGAACCATTACCGCGATTCCGGCCATAACACTGGAGCGCCGGGAGAAAAGACATTGAGTGAGGCCGATAGGGGCAGCTGTTGTTACAAAGTCGTTTTTCCGTACCGGCGCCTGTTCCGGACAGCAGTCTGATTCCGATGGCATACCGTCTGAAACATCTGCCGCCGAACTCACCGGTTGCTTATTCCGCAAGAGATTTCGTGCCTTTTCCGGAAGAGTTTGAACCGTCTTTCGACCGGAGATTTGGAACGCCCCCTTCCAGATATAAAACAACGCTTGAGCGGCTCCGGTCTATGCGGAATTGAAAGAGGAGAGAGCCGCACCGGAATTCCGGAAAATCGTCTCTCTTCTGTCTTTACAGGGAACACAGTACAGACTGAAATTGGCGTCTTTTCTTTTCAGAGCCTCCAACCGGAAGAGCAAACAGGAAAACTCTCCCTGGTTTACACAAAAAGGATTGCCTGCATTACTTGTCCAGACAGATGAGAGAGTCCGGATGGGTCAGCATCAGAACGCCGTCCTTCCACGAGGCTTCGATGGGGCCTTCGGGGGTCGGGACCGTGCAGCAGAAGTTTCCGAAATTCCTCACGGGACGGCAGTGGAACGTCTTCCATCCGTCTTCCTCGGGAACCAGCCCCATCAGGACGCGCGGAAGAAGAAATGCAGGACCGGATGACCATGCATGGCAAAGACTGGCTCCGTAAGGACGCCCGTAAAAGGCACAGTAATCCTTTTCCGAAGAATACCTGCCCCAGCCTTCCCAGAAGGTCGTTGCCCCCTGCTCCAGCATGTATCCCCAGACCTCGTCCAGTTTTTTCCGGAAAAACTCCAGTTTGCCAGCTTCCGCGGCGACCAGCAGTTCCCAGCCTTGAAGAAACGGAGTCCCCAGTTCGGGAAGCTCATCACGGCAGATCGCGGTCAGCAGACCGGAGCGATCCTTCTCCTCCGCCATTCCGGAGAGGAGAGCAAACAAATTCGCATGGCGGGTATATTCCTCGCTTCCATCGAGTCCTGCGCGGAAAAGGCCCATCTTCTCCGAAAAACATCTTTCATAAACCGAACCTTTCAACCGGGCGGCAAATGTGTTCCAGCGCTCCGCTTCGGCCGCGGCATTCAGGCGATCCGCAAGGCGCGCCGCAGACCGGAGCGACATGTAAAACAAAATCTGAAGCGCAGACAGTTTATTCCCCGGAGCCCAGTCTATGAAGATCCAGTTCAGATCCCGGGCAAGGAATCCGTCGGAATCGCAGCGGGAAATCAGGGAATCCACTCGGGAACGGATGCTCTCCCAGGAACGACGCAGAAACTCCGGATCATGAAAATATTTCTGATACAATTCATGACAGACCGTCAGCCAGCAGGAAAAATCCACACAGCCATTCACATCCCCGAATTCAGGACCGCTGCATCCGAGCACGGTCAGAGTCCGCCGGATAATCGAGGCGTCGGCAAAGGAATATGCGTTGGAGAGCAGACTGATGGAAAGATCCCCCGCCCACGGCATCCGGTCACGCTTGATCCCATCGAGCAGGAAGTTGTACATACAGAGACGCAGCGTATATGCCGACCGCATCCAGAGACCGGTCAGCCCCCCCTCTCCAGCAAACGCGCCCCGGTACCGGACCGGATGAAACAACAGACGGCAGCGGACATTCTCCGGCTCCGCTCCGATAAAACGGAAATACCGGAACGCAACCGGACTCCGGGAACGGATCTTACCATCTCCCGCGGCAATCATGCCGAGATCCTGTTCGGAGAGTTCAGGATTTTCATTCGCCGCTTCATAGCGCGACTCCCCGGCGCAAAGGTGAGGCACCTCCACGGAATCCGCTTCGATCCGGCCGAATACCTCGCGGCCCGCATCATAGCCCCCGTCCGGAAGTCTCTCCGGACAAAGCATGAACTCCGGAACCTCTTCCCGGTGCGGAGGCAGACCGGATTTCATCCGCGGCAGACGTTCCGCAGAAACCTCAATACCGTTCCCGCGGAAAAGCCGCCATTCCAGCGGAGAACCAAGCGCGGGAATCTCTTTGCTTTCCACCGTGACATGGACCATTCCGGCACAGGGAATTTCACAGAGAAAAGAGCCGTCCTCCTGCGCATGCACCTTCAGGGAAACGCCGTTCTGCTCCACAGAACAGCTCCCGGAAGATTGGAACACAATAGAGACGGGCGCATCAAACATCCGGGAAAAAACAACTCTCAATGCAATCGGACGGAATTTTCCATACCAGCCGACATTGCGTTTCTCCCGAATAAAACTCAGTCTCATTTTTTCCAGATAAAACAATTCCAGATCGCCGGACGCATAATGCCAGAAGGGATTCTCGTCGGCAAAAAGGGAAGGCGGAGAGAGTTTCTCCGCAGAATAAGCGGGATCAATCACCGCGGACCGGGACAAACGATGGGCTTCGGAAATCATGTGTTTCCCTTTCTCCGTTTTTTTGACAGCTGATCCTACTATACTCTTCTGTTTCACCAACATCAATCACCGTCACCGCAGAAAGAGGAAAGAAAACAAAATTTTTCCTCTGAAATTTCCGTCTTCTGAAATCA
>CALXMJ010000323.1 GCA_944389445.1 uncultured Victivallales bacterium
CGTTCGCCTTCATGTGCTTGATGTTGTAGACCTTGGTGACCATGTAATCCTGGGCGTCGTCTTCGATGAACCTGATTTTCTGTGTTTTTTCCGGAGCGGTTCCTTTTGCCTGAGTCGCCGGATCGAATGCCATTGCGGAAGTGAATCCGCCGGCGCAGAGTGCGGCGAGTCCTGCCGTTCTCAATGCCTTGTTCATACGTTCTCCTGATTTGGTTTGGGTTGCGGCGGCGAGCTTCTTTCGCCTGCCTGTCCATACTGTACCGGCCGGATGTTAATTTTTGATGAGCCGATTGTCAGGAACGAATGAATTTTGCGGAGAACGAAAAAAACGCCGGTTCCCTTGTTCTGAGGAAACCGGCGGGATGGGTGGTATGGATGCCAGATGAAAAAAATGGGTCAGAAACAGTGGAACCCTGCGCCGAGTCTGTTGAAGTCTTCGATGAACTTCGGATAGGTGACGGCAACGCATTCGGCGTCGCGGATGATGGTTTCCCCTTCCGCGGCGAGCCCGGCGACGGCGAGCGCCATGGCGATCCGATGGTCCTTGTAGCTGTTGACCGCCGTTCCGGTGAGCTGTCCGCCTGTGATGGTCATGCCGTCGGGATGTTCTTCGACGGAAATTCCCATTTTGCGGAGTTCGCGGGTCATGCAGGCGATGCGGTCGGTCTCCTTGATCCGCGCCTGGGCGACGTTCCGGATGACTGTGGTTCCTTCTGCCGCCGCCGCTGCTACGGCAATGGCGGGCAGGGCATCGGGCGTAGCATTCAGATCAAGATCGGCTCCATGCAGTCTCCCGTGCGGACGGATGAGCGTGGTGCTGCCGTTGCGGAGAATCTCCACTCCCATTTTTTCCAGCAGGGCGAAGACTGCCTTGTCCCCCTGTTCATCGTTGAAATCGAGATTCTGAATCGCCAGTTCCGATTGTGTGACCGCCGCCGCGACCAGCGGGAAAGTCGCTGTGGAGAAATCGGCGGGAATGGTCAGGTCGAAGGGACGGCAGATCTGATTTCCCGGAATGTCGAAGCGGGAGAAATCCGCGCTTTTCCGGTATTTCAGATTCAGTTTGTCGAGCCATCCGAGCGTGATTTCGATGTAGGGGCGCTCGTTGAGGTTCACCACGTGAATGATGGTATCCTGTCCGGCGAAGGGCGTGGACATCAGAAGCGCAGTGACATACTGGGAGGATTCGCTGTTGACTTCCGTTTCCGTTCCGCGCATGGGGCCCTGAACGGTGAACGGGCATTTGCCAGCGCGGGAGTCGGTTTTGACTCCCAGCCGTTCGAGAGCGGAGAGCAGGTGTCCCATGGGACGGGAGCGCAGGGAGGCGTCTCCATCGAAGGTGACTGGAAAATCACAGAGCGCGGCGAGTCCGCCGAAGATTTTGACAGAGGTTCCGGAGTTTGCCATGTCAATGACGGTTCCCGGGTTCCGGAAGGCTCCTCCGTGTCCCGTGACGGACCAGACGGAATCGTCTCCGCGCTCAACAACTGCTCCGAAGCTCTCCGCCGCGCGGACCGCCGCCAGCGTATCCTCCGAGATCAGAGGCGAGTGAATGTGCGAAACCCCATCCGCCATCATGGCAAACGCAACCGCCCGGATGGTATGCGATTTGGAACCGGGAACGGCGATCGTTCCCCCGAGAGATTTTCTTGTGACAACCAGATTCATCTTTATTTAATCCTTCCGTTGAATCCGAACCCGAGTTTTGTTTCCGAACGGGGACATAATATAACATGATTCCGGGAAAAATCACTTCTCCGGCGGAGATTTCTTGGCAGGAAATCGGTCACGGCAGGAAAATAAAATCCTTCAGCGCGACGGAACGCAGGGGAATGCCGGATTCCAGATGGTCCCGCAGCATGGCTGCCGCCGTCTTCGGGACCGCTTCGGCGGAGTGGGTGCATTTGCCGATGCATCGGACCTTCGGGTACTGCCGGAGAAGATCAGGGACTTTTTCGAAATATGTGACGAGCAGTTCCGGCCTCTCGTTTTCAGGAAGCCCGGAGAGAACTTCGAGCACGGCGCGCATATTGTGGATCCCTCCTTCGGAATACATGCCCGTGACATGATGTTTCCGGATGGTGTCCGCCAGATTGTCGCGAATCTGTTTTTCCGTGGAAAGAGGAACTTCCCTATGGAATCTGCCGCCTGCCTCCCGGATCGCCGGAGCAAACTGCGTGTATTCCGCGAACCAGTTGGAGCCGGCATAGGCGATTTCCCGGTGTCCGCGTTCCAGGAGGATTTCCGCCCGTTTCCGGCCGGCGTACTGGTAGTCGTGATGGATGCAGTTGCACTGGAACAGCGGGAGAATGCTCTCCTCCGCGGGATCTCTGGAATTCCTCAGAATGAGAGGAAAGGGATTTTCCCGCAGAATCTGTTCGATCACGGGGGCGGCGGCACTCCCGTTGAGCTGCCAGATGAGACTGTCCACTCCATGGAACAGTGCTTTGCGGGGAAGGAGAGCGGGAGTTCCCGCCTGAATGAGCTGTGCATGAAAGCGGGCCTGTTTCAGCTTCCGGAGAAGAACGCTCAGTTCTTCCTGAAAATTTAGAAAGGGCGATTCTCTGCCGTCGCCGATGATCAGCCCTACTTTATGCATCCGCTCGGAATAGGGGTAGACGAAGATCCCTTTATTGCTGTTCCGGTAGACGGAACCTTCGATGCGGAGGCGTTCGATTGCTTTTCCGTAAGTGGGCAGGCATACTCCGAAGCGTTCGCACATTTCGCGGCTCGGGGGCAGTCTGCCGCCGAAACGGTATTCTGCGGCGATCAGGGTCCGCAGCTTCCGCAGGACCTCCATATAGGCTTTGTCTTTGTAATGGCGTTCTTCTTTCATACTGTCTAATGTAAATCGCGTTTTCCGTTTTTTCAATCGGAACTTTTCTTTCGGAGAAAAATTTTTATGCGATGCCCGATAAAAATGACCCATCTAAAAAAATATCTATTTTTTCCCGGGATGACTTGACTTTATCCATTTATATAGTAAACTGTATCCTTACAAATAGAAACTTCAATTTACCGGAAGGACCTGTAAACGATGTTATCCGTACAAAATGACGGAAGAATAGCTTGTACTCTCGCGGCTTTTCTTCTATTGTGCTCGCCTGTTTCCAGTTATTCTCAGTCGGAAAAAAGCGTTCCGGCCCCAGGTTCCCATGCGGACGCCGCGCTGGAAAAGCGCGCGGTCGCGGCGGGATTTGCCAGCAGTGTCGGCAAGGAGGCTGTTAAAAAACGTCTGGAGGCTCTGTTCAAATCCTCGGCCAAGCCGATGATGAGTACAAAGCGTTTTGTTCCGGACAAGCCCTATCTGGTTGTGACCGATGTGGAAAATGAGGATAAGACGGCGCCGAAGCGTTCGATTATCGTCTATCGGTTCCGGTTCGTCGATGCCGCCAAGGCGCAGGATGCTGTGGAGGCTGCGCTTTCCGATGCCGGCGTCTGCGAAACCTCGCCTACGCAGAACACCATTGTCATCAATGTCCTGCGCGATAAAGTTCCGACCATCAAAGCGACTCTTCTGGCGATGGATGTTCCTCTTCCGCAGGTTCTTGTGGAAACCCAGATCATCGAGGTCACCATAAAGCAGGGGGAGGAGCGCGATGTCAAGCTGCAGTATACGCATAAGGATGCAAAGACCGGAACAACAAGCACTTACGGTTATGCTTTGAACAGTCCGACCCAGAGCCGCGACAACACCGAAAGTTCCGGTTTCGACTTTTTCCCGATCGCCACCGGTTCCAAGGACGGCAACAGTTCCACGCTTCAGGCGGCGCTCCGCTGGCTGAACACCAGTTCCGATGCCAAGATTCTTGCCGCTCCCAATGTGATCGCTGATCTCGGAACGGAGGCTACCATGAGCACCGGAGAGGACCTCCCGTACATGGAAAACTCCGTGACGAACTCCGCCGTTACTCAGAGCACTCTCTTCAAACGGACCGGAATCACGCTGAAAATCACGCCGACCCTCATCAACAACGATGTCGTTCAGCTGGAGATCAATCCGCAGATTACGATTGCCGTCCGCTATGAAAAGTTCTCTTCGACAAGCGGTTCCGGCGAGAACGCGAATCTGGTGGTCAACAATGTGCCGGTTGTGTCGGTCCGCAACATCACAACCCGCCTGACCGCCGCCGACGGCGAAATCATCATGCTCGGCGGACTCTATTCCAGCGAGACCTCCGAGGAGCTCCGCAAAATGCCTTTTCTCAGCGACATACCGCTTCTCGGCGAACTCTTTACCGCCAAGGATGCAACCACTTCCGAAAAACAGCTCATTTTCTTCATGAAGGTGCACATTATTCCGAATCCCTACTCGGTTTCCCTGGATCCCGAGGCGACCGTCAAGGACCTCAAGGGACTTGCCGACTCCATTCACGATTCGGATATTCTGTTCGATTCCAATCCGTATCCGCGCATTACGGAGTCCATGACCGAACGCGGATTCTGGTCCCAGTTCTTCTCCGATGAGGAGGCTCCGGACGGAAGCATAAAGAAGAAACGTGTTATGGGCGATCCCCATTACACGACCCATCCGGATGAGAAAAAACAGCCCGGGGCGGATGAAGGTTCGGAAAAATGAAACTCCCCTCCATTCTGAAAAAAAAGAAGGTACTGGCCGGGCTCGTGTTTCTCCTCCTGGCTGCGGCGGTCGCATTCTACTGCCTGAATCCGTTCGGGGGAGATGCGGATTCCGCCGCGCCGGATTCCGATTCGCCCGACCGTATTTTCACTGTCAAGCGCGGCGAGATGATCCTCGGTGTGATGCTCACGGGAAGCGTGAATGCCAAGACCAAGCACAAGCTGGCAATGGAGGCTCCGTGGGGAACCAAGCTCATCAAGGTGGTCGATGAAAACAAGGAAGTGAAGAAAGGTGAGGTGGTCGCGGAATACGAAACCTACGACCTGATCCTCAAGATCGACGATCTCAAAGTTTCTCTCGACAACAAGAAGAAGGATCTGGAGATCGCTCTCGACGAAATGGAAATCCTGAAAAGCACGAACGAGGCCGATATCCGTACCGCCCGCGACGCTGTGACCGAGGCAGAGGACGCCTACAGCAAATACTGGCGGCTTGAGGGGCCCCGCGATCGCGATGAACAGAACCTCAAGGTCGATGAGGCAGCCAAGACCCTTCAGGATGCCGAAGACGCTCTTTCGGAAAAAATCCAGACCTTCAATACAACCGTCTATTCCGACGCCGCCGCCGAAGAGAAGGCTCAGAAGGAAATCGATACGGCAAGACAGACCCGCGACAGCGCCAACACCAAGTACAACAGCGCGGTGCAGGAACGCAAAATCTTCAAGCGCTACACCCAGCCCAGCAAGCTGAAAGAGCTCCGCAACAAACTGGCTCAGGCCCGTTTGAACCTGCGGAAAACCAAAGTCAAGACCGAGGCGTCCGTTGCCCAGAAGAAAAATCAGCTTTTCCAGTATGAAACGCAGATTCGCAAATATGAGCGCGACCTCCGGAAACATCAGTCGTATCTGCCGATGATGAAACTGATCGCACCGGTTTCCGGCATTGTCATTTACGGAGACCCGGATCGGCGCTGGGGCAATCCGGAAGTCAAAGTCGGTATGGATGCCCGCAGAAAACAGGTCATCATCACGATCCCGGACATGAGCAAGATGATCGTCGATGTGAATCTGCCCGAACAGTACCGTTCCAGAGTTTCCGCCGGCGACCGCGTGATTATTACGCCGGATTCCATTCAGACTATCAAACTGGATGGCAGGATTGATACGATTGCGTCTCTTCCTGTCAACCTGATCCCGTGGGATCAGAACAGCCCGAAGATTTACCGGACCGTGATTGATTTCAATAACAACGATCCCCGTGTGGTCAGCGGAATGAGCGTGCAGGTGGAGGTCGTCTCCCGCATCCTGAAGGATGTGCTGTTCGTGCCGATTGAAGCCGTGTTCGAGGAAAACGGAAAGCTCCTCGTCTACAAGGTGACGCTTACCGGGCCGGAGAAGGTCTTCATCAAGATCAACGAATCCAACAACAACTATGTGGAAGTGACCGAGGGACTCAAGGAGGGCGATGACATCTATCTGTATCGTCCGTTCCAGACCTCTTCCAACTGACCGGTGCCGAACATGCCTGAGCAGAAAAAAGAGCGGAAAAGGGAGAACCTCAAAGAGGCGCTTCATCTGGAGAATATCCGGAAAGCCTATCATACAGGCAGCGGCGACGTGCCCGTCCTGAAAGGCGTCAATTATGACATCTGTCGCGGAGAGTTCATCTGAATCATGGGAGCTTCTGGTTCCGGAAAATCGACCATGCTTAACATACTCTGCCTTCTCGACACGCCGACCGTCGGTGTATATCGTCCGGACGGCATCGAC
>CALXMJ010000324.1 GCA_944389445.1 uncultured Victivallales bacterium
ATAAAAATCTGTTCATTCTTCTTTTTGTCTCCATCTTTTTCCGATTTTCCGGATACCGTCTTCGTCCGGGGCGGGACGCCGCTTTCAACGAAGTCCGCTCCTTCCGGAATTTATGTCTCAAACATTATAGCGCAAAAATTCCTGCGGAAGGGGGCTGAAACAGAGAAAAATATGGCAAAAGACGACAAAAACATGGAAAAATCAATCGTTATTGAAATTTTTTGCTGATTCGATCCGCTGAAATTCCCGAGGAGAAACGCCCGAATATTTCCGGAATTCTCTGGAAAAAGCAAGAGGATCTTCATAGCCGACTTTGAAAGCGGTTTCCTGAACCGAAGCGGAGCCGCGGCGAAGCAGTTCCCGTGCGGCATCCATTTTCAGCTCATACAGATAGCGTTTTGGAGACTTTCCGATATGGCGCCGGAAAAGACGTTCGAGTGTAACCGGAGAAAGCGAAAGGCGGTCGGCAAGCTCTTCAATGGTGCATTTCTTCGGAATGCATGAGGTAAACAAGTTCAATATCCGCGAGAACTCTTCATCCGGTGGCCCGGAGGCGGAAAGGACAAGCAGATTGAACAGTTCCATTCCCAGTGCGGAGATTTTTGGAATTTCGTCGGGATTCTGTCCGAGCAGCAGCTGTTCCAATTCATGAAAGATCCGGGGGACGCGCGCCGGATTCTTCAGCGGAACGAGGAGTTTTCCGCTTAACCCGCAAGAGGTCATCAGGGTGGAAAGAGCAAGTCCACGCAGTCCGATTGAGAGTTTGCTGCAGAATCCGGAAGGTCCTGTTTTCAGAAGAGAATATTCCCCGCGGTGAACAATCCCGGCGCATCCCGGCCTGATTACCACATCCCGGTCGCGGGAGATCAGGGTCAAATCGCCGAACAGGGGGAATTCCAGCGCATAAACATAGGAGGCATGATGCGTAACGGATTCTTCTTTCCCCCAGCGGATCTGAAGCAGAAACTCCGGCCAGAGCGGAAGCTGGAACCGCTCCGGACAGAACCAGCAGACCGGTTCTCCGAACGGAGCACGCAGCACATCCTCTCCGCCTTCCCGGAATGCTCCCTTCCAGTCCGGCCGACTGCGGACACCGCTTTTTTCCGTTTGGGATTCTTTCGGAATGCCGTTGTCCGCCATTCCGCACTCACGCATAGAAATCGAAATCCACCGCCCGGAGAAACGCACGGGCAATGACGGCGTGTCCCGGCGCAGCGGCGGGATGGACGCGGTCCCAAGAAAAGTACGAGGAATGACAATGTTTCAGGACTTTGTCGAACTCTGCCTGAACGTCGACAAAAATCAGATGATATTCCTCCGCCAGGTGCCGGCAGACTTCCCCGTAACGATCGACTTCCGCGCGCATCGCGTCTCCGCGGTTCGGCTCCATGTAGTACGGGGTCATCAGGACGATGTTCGGGATCACGGGGATGGAACGTTCGATGAGTTTCCGGAGATTGGCTTCGTATTCATCAATCAGCACGTGACGCTCTTTCATGTAGGGCACGTCGAACCGGCGCCAGATGTCGTTGACTCCGATCATGAGGGAAAGCCAGTCCGGTTTCAGATCAAGGGTATCGGTCTGCCAGCGGTTCAGGAGAGCACGGGTATTGTCTCCGCTGTTTCCCATGTTCACAACCCGGATCATGCGTTCCGGATAGACCGCCGTCAGCAGCCCGTTGACAATGTTCGGATATCCTCCTCCGAGAGGATTGTGAAGCCCTTCCGAAACCGGACGCGTTCTTCCTGCATCCGTTACCGAATCTCCCTGAAAAAGCAGTTTGGAACCTGTCTGAATTTTCATCAATTTCTCCTTTTCATCATGCGGACAGCGGAATCAATCCCAGGTTTTCAGGATGATTTCCTTTCCCCAGCAGTGATTGTGATTTTTTCGAGCGGCCGGTATGACCGCTGCAGATTCGGATTCCAGAAACTGCGCCTTTCCATTCCGGGAATGATTCACAGTCTGTTTTCCGTATCCCATTAATATATGCCGAAGCGGAAAAAATACAATCCTCCGCCTGTTTTTTATCCTTCTTCCCGTAAGAGTTTATGTTTCCCGGCAGGATAGGAGATCGGCGCCGCCGTGCAGCAGCGGCGGATGGAATCTTTTCTCCTGCCGCGGGATTTCCATTGTGTGTCATTTGAAAATCCCTTTCCCGCGTGTATATTGCAGAAACATCATGCGAAGGGGGCTTATGAAGTTTTCTGCTTATCTCAGAAGAACAGGAGTTCTGCTCTGTGCCGCGGCCGGATTATTTGCCGGAACGGGATGCTGCCGGAATCCGGTGGAAAATCTGCCTCTGGGGGTGGTGGGCGGAATCGAACCGGTCACGATTGAACCTTTTCGCGAACCGTTCCCGGCGAAAATGGATACCGGGGCGGATGTCGCGTCAATCGGTGTACGGGATGTGCGCGAGTTTGTGCGGGATGGAAAGAAAATGGTTGCCTTTACCATTGTCCAGCGGGGTACGAAGGCCGTTGAGAAGTACGAGCTGCCCGTTGCGAGAGTCATGCCGATTACCCGGCATGGACGGA
Organism: uncultured Victivallales bacterium; assembly: GCA_944389445.1. Lineage (GTDB taxonomy): Bacteria > Verrucomicrobiota > Lentisphaeria > Victivallales > UBA1829 > UBA1829. Next base: position 2,539 of record CALXMJ010000324.1, read on the forward strand.
AACCGCAGAAACGCTTTGTCGTTCTGCTCAAGATCCGGCTCGGACATCTTGATATGGTTCGTGAGTTTTCGCTGGCGGACCGTTCCAATTTCAGCTATCAGGTCCTGCTCGGGAAGAATGTGATTGCGGGCAATGCCGCGATCGACGTGACAAGGCGGAACACCCTTGCACGGGAGCCGGGCAGCTGAGGGATCGGCATCATGTACAGACTTCTTTCGATGGACCGCAGGATTCTCATTCTTGTTTCCGTGCTGATTCTGATTGCATTTGCGCTTCTGTGGTTCAAAGTGCACGCTCTGCAATTTTCCCTTCTGCCCTCCCCGGAACCGCA
>CALXMJ010000325.1 GCA_944389445.1 uncultured Victivallales bacterium
GACTACCGCGAAAAATTCGCCGCAGCCGGACGCTTCCCCGGAGGATTCATCAAACGCGAAGGACGTCCCTCCGACAAGGAAATCCTCACCATGCGCATGACCGACCGGCCGCTGCGTCCCCTCTTCCCCGAAGGATTCTTCGATGAAGTCCAAGTCTACGGAATGCTTCTCTCCTTCGACGGAAAATATGATGCCGATACCCTCTTCATGCTCGGTGCATCCGCGGCTCTCTGCCTTTCCGATCTTCCCTTCCAGGGACCGGTCGGCGCCGTCAGAGTCGGCTACATCAACGGCCAGTTCATCGCCAACCCGACCCTCGAAGAGATGGAAGAAAGCGAAATCGAACTCGTCTACGCCGGCAAGGAAGATCAGGTCATCATGATCGAAGGAGAAGCGAAGGAGTGCTCCGAACAGCTTCTCGCCGATGCCATGTATTTTGCCAATGAAATCATCAAGAAACAGTGCGCCGTCCAGCGCGAACTCGCAGAAAAAGCCGGACGCACCAAAAAGACTCCGGAACTGCATCTCGTTCCGGAAGAAGTCATGAACGCAATCGACGAATCCTGCCGCGACACCATCGAAGGCGCAGCATTCCTGCCGGGAAAAGAGGAGCGCACCAAAGCCCTCGACGTCGTCCTTGCAAAAGTTCTGGAAGACCTCAAGCCGAAATTCGAGGAATCCCTCGGGGAAGATTTCGAATTTTATGTTAAAATGGGATTTGACAAACGCGTCCAGAAGGCGGTCCGTACCGCGATCCTCGACAAGCACATGCGCATGGACGGACGCGGCATCACGGATATCCGTCCGCTCTCCGCGGAGGTCGGCGTTCTGCCGGTCGTTCACGGAACCGGTCTCTTCTCCCGCGGCGAAACCCAGGCGCTCGTGATCGCCACCCTCGGCGGACCTCAGGACGCGCAGGAATATGACAACGTCTGCAGTCTCAACAAAGACAAGAAATTCTATCTTCAGTACAACTTCCCGAACTATTCCGTCGGCGAAGTCGGCAAAGTCACGGGACCCGGCAGACGCGAAATCGGACACGGCAATCTTGCGGAACGCTCCGTTGCACAGGTCTTCCCGAAAGACTTCCCGTACACGGTCCGCTGCGTTTCTGAGATCATGGCGTCCAACGGCTCCACCTCCATGGCGTCCGTCTGCGGAGCGACTCTCGCGCTGATGGACGCCGGCGTGCCCATCACCTCGCCGGTCGTCGGCATCTCCTGCGGACTTGTCACCGATGACACCGGAAAGGAACTGATTCTCACCGACATCATCGGCGCGGAAGACCATTTCGGCGACATGGATTTCAAAGTCTGCGGAAGCAACAAGGGAATCACCGGATTCCAGCTCGACCTCAAGCTCCCCGGCATTCCGATTGATACACTTGTCCGCGCCATGGCGCAGAACAAGGAAGCCCGCGAAAAGATCATGAAAGTCGTCACGGACTGCATCCCGGCGCCCAGACCCGAAGTCAGCCCGAATGCGCCCCAGATGGCTGTAATGAAGATCAATCCGGACAAAATCGGCGCTCTGATCGGCACCGGCGGAAAGAACATCAAGGAAATCTGCGAAGTCACCGGCGCGCAGGTCGATATCGAAGACGACGGCTCCGTCAGCATCCTTGCCAAGAACAAGACCGTGCTGGAAGACGTCAAGCGCAGAGTCCTTTCCTATACCGCGGAAGCGGAAGTCGGAAAGATCTACCGCGGACTCGTCAAAACCGTGCGCGACTTCGGAGCCTTCGTCGAAATCCTGCCCGGACAGGACGGTCTCCTTCACATTTCCGAAATGGCGAACTATCGCGTCAACAACGTCACGGACATCTGCAAGGAAGGCGATTACATCACCGTCAAAGTGATCGACATCGACCGTTCCGGCAAGATCCGCCTGAGCAGAAAAGCCGCTCTCGACGAAATGGATAAATAACTCCACTGATGCATTTGCAATTCGAAAGACGGAATCGGAAACGGTTCCGTCTTTTTTTATAATTCAAGATTCCGGACCGGAAACTGAAACAACGCTGAAACACCGTTTTTTATTCGCGAAGCCCCCCGACAGGCACAGCCTCCTCCCGGTCATCAATCAGAGAGATCGGATTCAAACAGAGAAGAATTTCCGCAGAACCGTCCGTCAGATTTTTTTGCGTCTCCATTTTCCCGGCGTTGTATTCAGATAGCGTCGGAAAAGATACGTCATCCGGCTCTGGTCGCGGATCCCGGAAATCTCCGCGATCTCCGCCAGCTTGTACGGAGACCCTTCCAGAAGACGGCATGCCGCGGCAACCCGCAATCGCTGAAGCCAGTCGCTGAAGGAATACCCCGTCTCACGGCGGAAAAGATGAAGAAAGCGCGACACACTCAGTCCGCAGGCTTTTGCAGTCTCTCCGGCCGTCAACGGCCCGCGGCAGCGGCTTCTCATGTAATGCGCCGCCCAGAGAATCCGCCGATCCCCCGAGAGAATCTGCGGCAGCAGCGGCCGTTCCATCAGCGGCAGTTGTTCACGGTTGAACAGGTTGTCCATCCGCTGTTTCAGATAATTTCCAAGTTCCGCGAGCCGGGCGTCCGGCAGAAGCGGGAGCTCACGCGACAGCGGATCGGACCGTGCCCCCGCAAACGGTCCGGCAAACAGAACCCCCTCCAGACGGCAGGAGACCACCATTCCGACCGCAAGAATCCTGCATCCCGCATGACACTCCGCAATGCGGAATCCGGGATTCAGCTCCAGCTTCCGGAACGATTCAAAATGGTGAAACCGGATGCACTGATCCAGTTTCCGATAGGGATTCCCCTTGATCCGCCGGCAGTACGGATGATTGTGCTGAGTCTGTTCAGGAAGGATATTCATCAGAAGATCATTGTCGGAAAAATGCCAGACGAATCCCGTCCCGGCAAACTCGCCGAGTGTTTTCAGCTCTTCTGAAAAAATCCGCAGTTTTTCACAAAAATCATGTTTCAGCATAATCTTCCATTCTTTCAGCATAATATACATATCATTTTTTTCGTTTTTCAAGTATAATTCCAGAAAAAAGAGAGGAGAAGACATGAAAATCACAGAGATCAAAACGTTTGTCATGGACGCGTACCGGACGAACTGGACTTTTCTGAAAGTGGAAACCGATGAAGGCCTTTACGGCTGGGGAGAGGCCTCGCTGGGAACGCAGGAGGGAGCGCTTTCCGGCTGTGTGGAGGATCTGAAACGCCTGATCGTCGGACGGGACCCGCGGGAAATCGAACGGATGTGCTTCGAAGTCTACCGCGACATCTACTGGAAGGGCGGACCGGTTCTCATGTCCGCCATCAGCGGAATCGAAATGGCAATGTGGGACATCACGGGCAAATATTTCAATGCTCCGGTCTATGCGCTGATGGGCGGGAAAATGCGGGATTCGGTCCGGATGTACGCAAACGCCTGGTTCGTCGGTGCGCGAACGCCGGAAGAGTTCGCCGCAGCTGCGCGGAAAACCATAAAACTCGGCGTGACTGCGCTGAAATGGGATCCCTTCGGGAAGGCGCACATGACTCTCGGAAACGGGGAACTGGAAAGAGCCTCGGCAATCGTCGGAGCGGTCCGGGACGCGGTCGGCCCGGAACCCGATCTGCTTATTGAGTGTCACGGACGCTTCAACTGCTATACCGCTCTCCGGATCGCCCGGGAACTGCAGCAATACAACATCATGCTGATGGAGGAACCCTGTCCGCCGGACAATCTCTCCGTTCTGGCGGAAATCCGCTCCAGGTCACCCGTCCCGATCTCCGCGGGGGAACGGGTCTACACCAAATTCGGTTTCGAGGACCTTTTCTCCAAAAATGCCGTCGACATCGCCCAGCCGGATATTTTCCACACGGGCGGGCTCTTCGAATCGAAAAAGATTGCGGCGATGGCGGAAGCAAAACACATTCCCGTTTCGTTTCACAACCCGAGCGGACCGGTTTCCAACGCGGCGATCCTCCAGCTGGCCGCCTGCACCCCGAATTTTCTGATCCATGAAATCATGCTCACGGACGGCTCATTCCGAAAACGCATCACGAATGAATGCATCGAATTTGAAAAAGGATTCCTGCGCATTCCGGACCGTCCCGGGCTCGGGATCGAAGTAAATGAATCCGTTCTGCCGGAATACCCCGCGAAACCGCGGAACCTGCGCCACTATACCGGAAATCTCACCGACATCCGGCCGGAAAACGACACCATTTATTACTTCAAGGGACTGGAACATGAATCTTTCTGAAGAGTTAAAGCGAACACGCTTCATCGGAATTCTGCGCCGGATTCCGCCGGAGAAAATCCTTTTCTGCGCGGAAACCTTCGCGGCGGAAGGAGGCGAATTTCTGGAACTCACCTTCGATCCCGACGATCCCGGTACGCTGGAAAAAACCGGAAGGGCACTCCGGGAGATCCGTCAGTCGTTTCCGCATCTGCATCTTGGAGCCGGAACGGTCCTGACCGTCCCGATGGCGGAAGCCGCAGCCGATTCCGGAGCGGAATTGCAGGTTTCCCGGACGACCTCTCCGGCTGTCGTAGCATCCGCGCACCGCCGGGGACGCGCCGCAAGCCCGGGGCCGTTCCCGCCGAGTCAGAGCCTGCAGGCG
>CALXMJ010000326.1 GCA_944389445.1 uncultured Victivallales bacterium
CAGATCCCGGGTGTAGAATGAAACGTCGAAGAGTTCTCGTTTTCCTTCCATCGGGGCGCCGAGGGTTCCCCCGATGTTCTTTCCGGTCCAGCAGCCGAGAACCTTGTCCCGGTATTCTCTGTAATTGATGAAACTTCTGCCCGGTTGTTTGTGATGAAACATGTTTCTTGGTTCCTTGTTTTATTTCCATATAGGCTTGTTGTGATGAGAAGGCTTTTTCATGCGTCCGGTTTTCTGTTACCGCCCCCCTTCATACGAGATTTCAAAGCAGGGGGTTCCGTATTTCAGTTTCGAGGTGTCCAGACGGAGGGTCAGCACGCCGTCATGAAGGGAGCAGGAAAGCTCTTCGGCGCGGGTCCCGTCCATGTTCAGAGCATAGACTCTTGGCCGCGTTTTCCGTTCGGAGCGGAATTTCAAATGGAATTTGCCGCTTTGGATCAGCGCCGGGCTTTCTCCGGGATCCGTCATGACGGAGAGGGTCGGATCGGTGAAGGTCTGTCCGCTCGGATGCGAATCCGTGGCGATGATGAGAAGCACGCGCCGTGCCTGCTTCAGAGTCTCCTTCGGATCCAGACTCGCCGCCGCGATACAGGCGGGAACGGAGCTCTTCTTCACTTTCAGACACTCCAGGGAGACGATCTCGTGTTTCTTGACAATGCAGCCTTCCAGACGCGGTGTGACAACCCTCATGGTTTTCTTCCGGGTGTTCAGCAGCAGTTCTCCGGTTTCGCTTTCATAAATGCCCTCGTGCGGACTGGTTCTGTTTCCCGGCGGCAGAATTCCTTTTTTCCGCAGGAGTTCCGTGAATTCGGCGATTTCCCCGCTGCCGGAAGGATCAATTTGTGCAAAGAATCCCTGAATGGAAAGATTTCCGAATTTCGTCGGCGTGAGAACGAGATCCGCCGCCGGAGCATCGGGATTGCGTTCAGGCGAGCAGGAAACCCCGATCCGGGTCAGCATGGCAAGGCGGTCGTAGTCATCGCTGACTTTGGCAATGCAGTATTTCGGATACATGATTTCGGGCCGCAGCTGCAGTTCCACCCGGTGCCGGGCCGGTTTGACATCGCCCCGGAGCCAGATCAGCGTTTCCAGAATTTCATTGACCCGGCTCATCGGGTCCAGAGCGGAGTCAAAATGAAAATAGATGGGATCCGGATTCCTTTTCTGCACCAGATCCGAATGCACCGTCAGACAGTCCCAGTCCTGCAGAGCGGCATAGCTGCTGAAATACAGGCCCCGTTCATGCCGGAAACGGTTCGGCGCACTGTGGGAAAACTCCGTCACCAGAAACGGCCGGTCCGCAAAACGGGTGGAGGCAATCGCGCGCAGATACGGGGAATCCAGAGAGCTTCCCTGGCCGACGAACCGGTTCCGCTGATTCTTCGCCCAGCGGTATTTCGCATTCGGCCGGATCTCCGGAACCAGGGCGATCGGCATGGGATGATTGAAATAGGTATGGCTCATGATGACGGGCAATGTGTTCTGCACCGGCATGGAAAAATTCCTTGTCACCATATCCCACTGGGAATAGAGGCCCAGGTAGCCGATTTCCTGAAGGATGCTCCGGTAGTAGTCGGTCATCTCCAGCATGGTCTCCCGGATGAAGTCGCCGATGTCGCGGGAACGGCGCGATCCCTCCTTGAACACGGTCGCCGAGATGGAGACCGTGTCGATGGACGCTGTTTCTCCCCAGACGGCGCGGAATGCTTTCCCGTCCGGATATTTCCGTTTCAGATAGGCCCGGAACGGTTTCGTGAACAGAAGAGGGAAATTGACATTTTCCAGACGCAGATCCTGTTCGTTCAGCAATGTGACCACCGCAACCGCGGGATCCTCCTTCAGCGCAAGTCCGGTATAGGGATTGATCCGGTTCATCAGCCACGTGACCGTCATGCGGTAGTTTTCGCGATAGCGTTCGTTGAAAAAGAGATTCCATTTGAACCCGCTGTTCTCGCCCGGTGTGAGTCCGTCGCGGCCGAACTCGTATCCGTCCGCGGAGCTCATCAGATCCATGTGAGCGTAGATCCCCCGTTTTTTGAGCGCGTAAAACAAATAGGCGAAAGCGTCGTAGCATGTTTCATTGATTCTCAGGTCCGCTTCCGTCCGCGCCATTTTTTTCCAGTTGAATCCCTGGCCGAAGGCGAGTTTCGCCTCATGTCCCAGCAGGAAGCGATCCAGAAAATGGAAGCGGACCATGTTATATCCGGCGACGGCGATCCGTTCGGCAAGATCCTCCAGTTCCTGATGGGAGAGCAGCTCATAGCGTCCGCGCCAGTCCGTAATCAGAAAATTGAAGGCTTTGAACCGGATGGGGCGGGGACGTTTTTCCAGCGCGAGATGTCCGTCCTTTCCGGCAATCACCCGGCCGAATTTTCCCGCCGGCGCATGATCCAGAAGAGAGGAAAAATCCAGCACGGTTCCTTTTCTGTATTCAAAATTCGCCATGTTCATCGGCTTGAATTCCGCAGAAGGAATGAAGCGGACCGGACGGTGAAGGCTCCCTTTGCTCCAGACAAGTCCGAATCCTCCGCTCCCCGAAAAGAGTCTCACGGCAAGCAGATTCTCCCCTTTTTTCAGCGGAAGAAAAAAACGGAAAAAGCGCGCCGGTTCCAGATTGCCTGTCTTCCGGGTGCTGTATATGATTTTCCCGTTCAGCCAGCACTCGAAATACCAGTCGGCTCGCATTGCCACTTCCATCCGGCCGTCCCTGTCGGACGGCAGTTTCATCCAGAGCATTGCGGGTTCCTTTTCAAACTTTGCTCGTCCGAAGACGAGACTTTCCCCTTTTCCCCGCTTCGCGTTTTCCGGAATGCGGTCCACGGGACCTTTCCCCCGCAGATAGAAATACTCGCGATTCAGCGAATAGGGAATTTCGGTCCGGACGGGGCGGAGTGTGACCGGACCGAGGTGAACCGTCGTATGATCGGGCAGGTGAAAGGTGACCTTGAAGTCCGTGACGGAGACTTGAAACTCCACTTTTTTCCATTCGGGCGACAGCGGAAACGTCTCTCCTTTCCCTCCGCCGCATCGGACTTCTCCTTTTCCCTTCCGGTCGGCCTTGATGAAAAAGGAGAGCCGGCAGCGGTCCGCCCGTTCCAACGTCTGTTTGCCCGGCAGACAGGAAAACGCGGCGTCCGTTCCGGTTTTGATGCGGACCGATGTGTAATAATCCGGCGTTTTCTGCGATTCGTCAATCGCGCAGTCGGCGTTTCGCGAGGCCGTTTGTTTCAGTTCTCCCGTGAAGTCGAATCTCCATTCGGGAGTTTGCGCACAGAGCGATGCTGCAAGCAGCATGCTGGAGAAAATCAGTGATTTCAACATGGAAGATCCTTTTGCGTTTGTGAGAAGAGCCCTGTCATTGCGGAATCCAGTTTTCATTGAAGGTGTCCCTCGGCTGATACCGGAACGTCCTGACGCTGCTGTCCACAAACAGGAACGGGGAGGACAGTGCATGTTTCCAGCCGACCCCGTAGGGATTGGTCAGCATCCTTGTGACATATCCGCCGACGGGGGAGGTGCAGTGGTAGGTTTTGATATCGCTTCTGATGTCAAACCAGTCCTGATCGGAAAGAATCGCGGAGCCGCGCATGACGGTGGAGAACTTGCGGTAACGGGTCAGTTCGGCGGATTCATTGATCCATCCGCCGGCGTTCGGATTGGAGAAAAACGTTCCCAGAGTCCGGTTTGTCGTCGCCATGTATGTGGTGTAATAACTGTTTCCTGTGGCGTCGCCGCCGAGCCAGGCGCGGGAGGTCGTCGGCCGGGTCTGCTCCGGGCAGAAGAAGACTCCCCTGGGTTGTCCGAACGAGGCTTGTTTGTAGATGAAATCGCCCTCGAATCCCCCATACAGATCCTGTTTGATATAGGCAAGGAGGCTGTAGGTATGTTCTCCGTAATCCTGTTTGGTGTAAGGCAGCCAGTCGTTGTTGTCGTTGATATAGGAGACCAGTCCCTGACCGATGGTTCGCATATTGTTGACGCAGCTGACCAGTCTGGCTTTCACCATGGCGGAATTCAGCGCCGGAAGCAGGAGCGAAGCTAAAATTGCAATAATTGCAATAACGACAAGAAGTTCTATCAATGTAAATTTCATTTTCATTTTTTCTTTTCTTCTCCTCATTTTTCTTTTTTCCTTTTTGAACCGGTTCTTGTTCTTTGTTTTAATTATAATTCAAAACAAAACAAGAGGCAACCCCTCAAAACAGAAAAAGACCGCAAAAAACCGCAAACAGGGTTCTATGCTTCATGATTCTCCGGAGGAAACATAAAAAAACAGTTTTTTTTGGGAATTGTATTTGACAAATTGCGAAAAGGCTGTATTTTATACACATCTGCACAAGATAAGATGAACTCGAGTGAGTCGGTAGCTCAGTCGGTAGAGCATCGCCCTTTTAAGGCGGTGGTCCCGGGTTCGAGCCCCGGCCGACTCACCATTTTTTTCCAAATCTTATGAACCCTGCCGGTTATTCGCTTTTGCAGACAGTTCACCCTCTCCGCAAAATCCGGAGCTCGGCTTTGATACGGAGAAAGTTTTCCTTATGGAGATTCAGCGATTAGGGGTGGCTTTGATCCTTTCCGGTCCCAGCGGATCGGGAAAATCCAGCATCAGCAAAGAGGTGATGAAACAGCATCCGGAGGTTTGTTTTTCCATTTCCTGCACGACAAGGCCTCCGCGCGGAGCGGAGCGCGATGGCGTTGATTATTATTTTCTTTCCCGCGGGGATTTTGAGAAAAAGATTGCGGAGGATGCGTTTATCGAGTATGCGGAGGTGCATGGCAATTTCTATGGGACGCTGAAGTCCGAGGTCGTTGACCGGGTCTCGCAGGGGGTTGACGTTATCCTGGACATTGATGTACAGGGGGCGGCGAAGGTCCGGGAGCTCTGCCGGAAGGATGCGCTTTTCGATGCCTGCGCTGAATTTGTTTTTGTTGCTCCGCCTTCCCATGCCGAACTGGAACGGAGACTCCGGGGGCGTGCCACTGATTCCGAAGAAGTCATTCAGAAGAGACTTTGCAATTCCAAACTTGAAATCAGCCGCTGGAGGGAGTATTCTTATTTGCTGATCAACGATGATTTCGCCGGAGCCGTGGAAAAGTTCGACTCCCTGCTTCTGGCGTTCAGAATGTCCACCAAACGATGGAAAGAGGATGTCAATGGCTGAAAAAAACGCGATCCTGCTCGGAGTCACCGGCGGAATTGCCGCATACAAAGCGGCGGATCTCTGCTCCAAACTGACCACCCTGAATTACGACGTGCATGTGATGATGACCGATGCGGCGCGTCATCTGATTTCCGACAAACTTTTTTTTACGCTTTCCCGCAACCCTGTGATCTTCGATCTCTGGCAGACTCCCACCTGGCGGCCGGGCCACATTGAGATTTCAGAGCTCTGTTCCCTGATGGTCATTGCTCCGTGCACCGCGAATTTCCTCGGCAAGTACGCCAACGGAATCGCGGATGACGCCCTGACCACGACCGCAATGGCGTACAACGGTCCCGTTCTCCTTGCTCCTGCGATGAATACCCGCATGTGGCACAGTCCTGCTGTTCAGCGCAACTGCGCCGCGCTGAGAAGCTGGGGCGTCAATTTTGTCGGGCCGGGATCGGGTCGGCTTGCCTGCGGCGACAACGGCGAGGGACGCATGGCGGAAGTCCCGGAAATCCTGGAAAAAATCCGCGAACTGCTCTGAGCCTCATATGATCCCGGCGGCAGATACCAGACTGTTCTCGTTTCCGGAGCTCCATCTTGAAACCGTGACATGCACCAGGCTGGGGGAGGCATGGAATGGAATCCGGCTCGGCGGTTATTACTGGCGATTGTACCATCATGATTCCGGCGGGGCAGGGGTTTATCTGCGGGGCCGGAAAGTGGAGCTGCGTCCAGATCGTCTTTATCTTCTGCCGCCGAATTGCGATCTGCTCACATGGAATGCCGGCAGTCCTCTTCAAGTTTATCTGCATTTCGAATTGACGGGTGTGGTCGGAAGCGGGGTGCGGCTGCTGAACGAACTGCCGCTGGAGGGGGCGTTGCGGGAGCTTTATCTGGAGCTGGAACGGAATCTGACATCGCCCGGTGCGGATTTTTTCCGGCGCAGTTTCCTTGCGTCTGCACTGGCCGCCGCTGCCGCCGCGAGATTGCCGGAGGATGCCTTCTGTGAAATCACGTCCGATTCCCGTATTATTGAACTTTGTGCCATGATGCGTGAAAAACTTGCTCTGCCCCTGAATGTGGAGGCGATGGGACGTTCCATCGGGCTTTCGGAAAATGCGTTTCTCCGCCTGTTCCGGGAGCAGACAGGCGTAACTCCCTACCAGTATCTTCTCCACCTGCGTTATTCCCGGGCGGCCCATCTGCTGGTTTCCGGGATGTCGACCATTGATGGCATCTGCGAAGCGGTCGGCATCAGGGATCGCTTTCATTTTTCCAGAACGTTTAAAAAACTGTACGGCACATCGCCTGGCGAGTATCGGAAAAACGTCATCGGCATTATGAAGCGTTTCCGGGATGAAAACGGTGCGAGGCTTCCATGAGCCCGGCGAGGAAAACGACTTTGCGTGATATCGCCGGGGAACTTGGAATTTCCATTTCCCAGGCATCCAGGGCGTTGAACCGGAAGCCGGATGTCGCTCCCGAGATTCGAGCGAAGGTCCTTGCTCTGGCAAATCAGCGCAACTATCGGAACATATCTGGAAAACACACGAAAACCATCGGTGTGCTTGTCCCCTGGATGAGTGCATCGCTGGTTCCCTATTTCAACCAGTTGATTGTGCAGACAAAGGCTCGGAACCTGCAGCTGCTTTTCATTCCGCCGAATGGTCTTGGGCTTCTTGACAGCCAGCTGATTGACGGTGCTGTCACGATTGATTCCCGGATTCCCTCCGAATGGAGCAGCTGGTATAATATTCCGCTGGTTGTTGTCAACCACTTCGGCTGGGCGCTGGACAATATCTGCAGTGTTTTTCCCGATGCGGATGGAGAAAGCAGACTTGTCATGGAGCATCTCATCCAGCTTGGTCACCGGAAAATCGCCCGGTTACGGCGAACGGCTGCCACCGAGCGGGAGTTGAACCGGGGGCTCGGAGAATTTTACCGGATCGCGGATCAATATGGAATTCGGGAGAGCGTCTGCAATCTCTGTCTGGAGCAGGAGGAGGATTATGTGCAGGCTCTCCGCCATTTGCTGGCGGAAGGCTTTACCGCGTTCATCGTTATTCCGATGGAATGGACTGCTCTGTCCATGAAGACGATTTATGATTCGGGAAAGGAGATCCCGCGGGATGTTTCGCTGATTACTTATGAGGACAGCCGATTTTCTCCATTTCAGACTCCGCCGCTGACCACTCTTGAGTTCGATTACCCGGAACTTGTACGGAACGCGCTGGATCAGCTTCTTCTGGAAATGCGCGGACAGAATGGAAAAAGCCAGATCATTGTGCCGACAAAACTGCTGGTTCGCGGTTCCACGGGATTGTGTCCGCAGTGAACCGCTCTTTTCGTTGCTTTTTTTTTCACAAAAATATCAATGATGTATCTTTTTTTTTCGACAGGTCTTGTTTCCCGGAGGAATGCGCGGTATAATACAGGCAGTCACTAAAATAAGGAGTTGTTCTTATGCTGACATCCCGACTTGGCATTCAAAGCTGGTGTTTCCGGTCCTACAAGGAGACCGGGAAACTGATTGAGGCGCTGAAACTCTGCGGCGTCGACCGGATCGAACTGTGCGGAATCCACATTGATCTCAACCATCCGCAGGAGACTTTGAAGCAGTTCTCCGACAACGGCATCCGGATTTCCTCATTCGGCGTGAACGGATTTACCACGGATGAGGCGGCGGCAAGGAAGGTTTTTGAATTCGCCGTCATGGCGGATTTTCCCGTGATCAGTGCGGATCTTGCTTCCGGCGCGCTGGATCTGGTGGAGAAGCTCTGTGCCGAATACGGCAGGAAAATCGCGATTCACAATCATGGACGCAAACACAAACTGGGACCGGTTTGGGCTCTGGAGGATCTGTTCCGCCGTTCCAGCGAGAACATCGGGCTCTGTCTTGATACGGCCTGGATGCTGGATTCCGGAGAGAATCCGCTTGAGATCGCCAGAAAATACCGTTCCCGTCTCTATGGAACCCATATCAAGGATTTCGTCTTCGACCGGGCGGGAAAACCGGAGGATGTCGTCGTCGGTACGGGAAATCTGGATCTTCCCGCATATCTTGCGTATCTGCGCGAGACGGATTATCAGGGCTATCTGACTCTGGAATACGAAGGGGATGCGGACAATCCGGTTCCTGCGCTCAAGCAGTGTGTCGAAGCGATCCGAAAGGCGTAATTTGATCTGCCAGGCGGCGGTTCCGATCTCCGGTTCCTGCCGCGCGCAAGGTCTGATTCCGGAAAAGACATTCCGTCTGTCCATGAAACTGGTGGATGGCGGAATGTTTTTTTATGGGCTCCGGATCCTCCTGATGCGGACAGGGAATGGAGAAAGGTCCCCCGAAGTTTTCCTTTTTCGGGGAAAGCGGATGTTTTTTCTGATTTTTTTTGATTTTTTTTCAAGAATGCCTTTGTTTATTTGAAGAATGAACATAAGTTACAGGAATGGAAGCCGCCGTTCAATGGCGGCAGGGAGCTTTGGAACGTGATTCAGGACAATTTTTATCCGGTTGCTATGACGATTGCCGGAAGCGACAGCGGCGGTGGAGCCGGAATTCAGGCGGATTTGAGGACATTTGCCGCTTTTGGCGTCTTCGGATGTTCCGCCGTGACTGCGCTGACGGCGCAGAATCCTCTCCGCGTTTCGGGAATTATGCCGGTCTCTCCCGGGAACGTGAAGGCGCAGATCGAAGCGGTCCTTTCGGAATTCGAGGTAAAGGCGATTAAAACAGGGATGCTTTTTTCGCGGGAAATCATTGAAACCGTTGCGGACTGCCTTGTGGAATTCAAAGGCGCGGTGATTGTCGATCCGGTGATGGTTTCAACCAGCGGATCGCGTCTTTTGCGAGACGATGCCGTGGAGACGCTGATGAAGCGGCTTCTGCCGCTTGCAACGGTTGTGACGCCGAATCTTTTTGAAGCGGAAATCCTTGCCGGTCAAACCATTGCGACAGAGGAGGATACGAAATTCGCCGCGGAATTCTGCCGCAGGAGATTCGGTTGCGGAATCATCATCAAGGGGGGACACTCCCCGGATGCGGAAGAGGCTTCCGATTATGTGCTGCTGGAAGACGGCGCTTTCACGCTTTCAACAAAACGGCTGCCTCTGCCGGAGTTGACAACCCACGGAACGGGATGTACATTCAGTGCGGCGATTGCCGCCGGAATCGCGAATGGATTGTCGCTGAAGGAGGCGGTTGCTGGTGCGAAGGATTTTGTCCAGTCGTTGCTGGAGCACAACGTGAGAACCGGAAAGAGGTTCCGTTCCATGTTTCCCGCCGGATTTGTAAAAAAGGAAAATACTGATGTTTTGGAGCCGTAAACTTCTTTTTCTCCTGCTTGCCCTACTGCCCGTTTTCTGGTTCTCTCCGGAGCTTTCCGCACAGGAGAAAAACAGAATCCGTTATCAATGGAATGCTGGCCGCCGGTATGTGTACCTGTATGATGTCGCGGCTTTTTACGGAATGACCGTGTCAAAGGATGGAAACCGTTATGTTCTTTCCTCCAGGTATTCCCGTCTGGTCTTCACCATCAACAAGCGTTTCGGCTCCATCAACGGTACCGGAGTGACTTATCTGTTTGCTCCGGTTCTGCGCCGCGGGCTGCCATTCATTTCGGAGTTGGATTTTTCTCTGGTGGTTGATCCCGTGCTCCGCAAAAATGTTCTTCCCCGGAAACGGGTCAGGACCATCATGATTGATCCCGGACACGGCGGCAAGGATAAAGGAGCTCCCGGTCCGCGGGGCGTCTGGGAAAAGCAGATAGCGCTCTCCATGGCAAAACAGCTTCAGACGGCGCTGAGGGCAAAAGGCTACACCGTGATGATGACCCGTTCCACCGATCGTTATCCGACTCTCGAAGACCGGGTCAATATGCATGCCAGAACCAAAGCCGATCTCTTTATTTCCATTCACTGCAATGCTTCCGTGATAAAGAGCATTTCAGGGATCGAGACGTTTGCCATGACGCCGGTCGGGGCGCCGTCTTCCAGCGATACGAAGGCGAGCTTCGTCAAAGGCCGCGGCAACAATTTCGACAAGCAGAACTATCGGCTCGCCTACGAGATCCAGCGGCAGCTGATCGCTCGCACCGGAGCCGCTGACAGGGGCGTGAAGCATGCTCGGTTCTATGTGATCAAAAACGTCAACTGTCCCGCGGTCCTGATCGAAACCGGATTCCTTTCGAATTACCGGGAGGGGAACGCTCTGCTGACTTCGAAACGGCAGAAGGCCACCGTGGATGCCATCGTCGCCGGAATTCTCTGCTATACCGCCGCGGTGAAATAAAACAGACAGTTGATTTTTTTGCTGCTCACTGTATATTAGCTTTGCAACGTAGAAAGAGTGATTCGGAATTTTTCAAATGACCGGAGAAAAGAAGCCCTCCTCGAAAGATATTGCAGAAGATGCACCTTTCAGCATGCCGGCCGTCAGTCGTGGTGTCGACGGCCTGTCCGTTTTTCTGATTGGGGACAGAGAGGCGCCAGGAGATTTTTTTTGTTGCATTTCATTACTATAAAAGGAGTTAAATATGCGTAAGACCATTCTTCTGAAAGATAACTGGCAATTCAGAAAGTCCGCTTCCCGGAAATGGACGCCGGTTCGTGTTCCTCATGATTTCGCCATCAGGGAGAACTTTGATCGCAATAGCGATAACACGTTCATAGTCAAGGAATTCATGGGGAAAAAGACGACGGTTGAGCGTCCTGGAAATACCGGAGGGCTTCCCTTCTGCGGGAGGTTTATCTATCGCAGGGAAATTGAAATTGAATCACTCGAAAAGGACGAGATGGCGCGTCTGGAGTTTGATGGCGTTATGAGCCATGCGGAAGTCTCCTGCAATGGAGTCCGGGTTGGCGGAAACAGTTACGGCTACTCCCCGTTTGCCTGCAATCTGACGGGTGTCCTGAAAAAAGGGAAGAACATTATTACGGTTGAAGGGGAAAACTATCATCATATGAGCCGATGGTATCCCGGCGGAGGCATCTACCGCGAGGTCCGGCTGGTGATTTTCAATCAGACGCATATTCTCCGCAACGGTGTGAAAATTACAACGGAGAAGGTTTCGGAGGAATCCGCCGAGGTCCGTTTCCGGGTTGCCGTACACGATTTCCCGACCGAGAAAAAAGAGGTCGCTCTGGAAGCGGAAGTCGTTGATCCGGAAGGAAAAACAATCGGTAAATACAAGCATCAGCAGACGCTCTGGTCTTTTTCGCACAAATATATGGAGTATCAGGGATGCATTCCGGTGAGAAATCCGAAGCTCTGGGGGATTGAAACCCCGGTCCGGTATTCTCTGCGTCTGCGTCTGAAGCGAGCCGGGAAGCCTGTCGATGAACTGACCGTTCCCTTCGGAATCCGTTCGATCCGGCTGGAACAGGGCAAGGGGTTCCTTCTGAATGAAAAACCGATTGTCTTCAAGGGGGTCTGTCTTCATCACGATCTGGGACCTCTCGGAGCGGCGTTCAACAAGGCGCTGCTGCGGGAACGGTTCAAGCTGCTGAAAGAGATGGGATGCAACGCAATCCGGACCAGTCACAATCCTGCTGCTTCGGGATTTCTGGACCTTTGCGACGAGATGGGGTTCGTTGTGATAGAGGAGGCGTTTGACAAGTGGGAAACCGGTCCTGATCCCGATTTTGCCTCCTATGCGGAAACCTCTCTGCGGGAGATGATTCAGCGGGACTGGAACCGTCCGTCGATTATCATGTGGAGCATCGGAAACGAGGTCGGAGAGCAGGAACCTGCGAATATCCGCATGGCTCATAAACTGGCGGCGATTACCCGGGCGGAGGATCCGACCCGTCCGATTACGGTCGGCTGCTGCTGCGGTCTTGCCGTTTGTTTGAACGGGATGGCGGAAGCTGTGGATGTCGTCGGGTTCAATTATCACCTTCATCTGTTTCCTCAGATTCACGATCTGCATCCGGAGTATTTTCTGGTGGCGACTGAAAGCGCTTCGACCGTCAGCAGCAACGGCGAATATTATTTCCCGGTCGGCGAGGAGCGTCCGCCCCGCCGGAAAAACCTTCAGGTCAACGGATACGATCTTGCCGCTCCGCCGTGGGGGGTGCTGCCGGATATGGAATTCGGATATCTGGACTATCTGCCCTATGCCCTGGGAGAGTTCGTCTGGACCGGATTCGACTATCTCGGGGAAACGACCCCTTACGACGACTGGCCGGCGCGCAGTTCCTATTTCGGAATCAACGATCTCGCCGGATTCCCGAAGGACCGTTTCTATCTGTATCAGAGCCGCTGGGCGCCGGAAAAGGAGACGCTGCATCTGCTGCCGCACTGGACCTGGCCCGGACGGGAAGGCGAGATTACACCGGTGCACTGCTATACGTCGTTCCGATTTGCGGAACTTTTTGTAAATGGAAAATCGCAGGGCGTGCGGGAGAAATCCATCAAGCCGAGCGCGTGCGCGTACCGGCTCATCTGGGACGATGTCCGGTATGAACCCGGAGAGCTGAAGGTGGTGGCTTATGATGACAACTTCAAGCCGGTCAAGGAGGAGATCGTCGTGACCGCGGGAGAGCCGTATGCCGTTGAGGCGATCCCTTCGAAGAAGACGTTTGAGGATGCCGATGATATGATTTTTGTTGAACTGCGGATCGTGGATCGGAAGGGAAATCGTTGTCCGGAGGCGTCGAACCGGGTGGAGTTCAAAGTGACGGGAGGAGCGGAGCTTGCCGCCTGCGGCAACGGCGATGCCACATCGCTGGAACCGTTCTCCGGAACCGGATACCGTGCATTCCACGGTCTCTGCGCCGCGTATCTGAGACCCGCCGGGAAAGGTGGTAAATTTACGTTTACTGCTGAAGCCGAAGGACTTAAGAAGGCTACGTTTCAAGGGAAATAAGTGAAAAAGACTCCTGGGGAAATTCCACTCTATTGCTGGAATCTCCCCATCCGTCCCTGATGCCGTTGCGCGCTTTACTACAAGCTGCCAGAGGCGTGAAAGGATATTCCGCCGAACCGGAATTCTATATGGAAAATCTCTGAGCAATGAGACGAAATGCGGACATTGATATTCTATTAGCCACATACAATTCTCTGCCGTATCTGCGCGATCAGCTGGATTCTCTGCTGAAGCAGAATGCACAGGGAATTCTTTTTCGCATCTTGATTCGGGATGATCTTTCAACAGATGGCACTGGAGAGCTCCTTCAAGAATATGCGGAGAAATTTCCGGATAAGATAACTGTGCTGGATTCTCAAAATAAAAGACTGGGATTTGTCGGGAATTTTGAATATCTGCTTTCCTATTCGCAGGCTCCTTATGCAATGCTCTGTGACCATGATGACGTCTGGCTGCCGGAGAAAGTGTCCGGAGAATTCAAAGCCATGAAAGAGGCGGAACAACAGACTCCCGGTATGCCGATACTGGTCTATACTGACCTCTGTACGGTTGACAGCAGCTTGAATTTGATCAATGAATCCAAATTTCAAGTATGCGGACAGCGGCATTGGGTTCATTCTCCTGCCTCGGTAGTTTTATGCAACTGTCTTTCCGGCTGCACTATGATGCTGAACAGAAAACTGATAGACCTCTCTCTGCCATTTCCTCAGGGATTGGGTATGCATGATTCTTATATTCACATGGTGGCTGCTGCGTATGAGAGTCGTTTTGTATTTTTGCCAGGGAAGTATATTTTGTGGCGGCAGTCCGAACGGAATACGACGGCAAAAGGGTCTTCTTTTCTGGCCCATAAGATTTCTCTTTTGAGAAATTTGCGGAAGGAAAGTGCTGTGTTTTGCAGTCTTCTGGCGGCGGCTGTATTCCTCTCCGGGAAAGCGGATCTTCCGGTTTCAAACAAGCCGATTTTGAAAAATCTGGGAAATCTGGAGAAGTATCCGCTCTGGAAACGCTGTTTCCTGATCTGGAAATTCGGGCACAGGGAACTTTCCGTAAGAACTTTGCTGTTCAGGATGCTGATGCTGCTGCATTGACGCGTTCTCTCATCCTGGCGGAAAGACGCTCCTTCATTTTCCGGAGACCCTGTGAAATACGGTTCGCAGGAAGCCGAAAAGAGTATAGCGGAAGAAATCGAATGGAATCCGCAGAAATGTTTCGAGTCCGGCAGGAAGGATATATCGGACCGTGTCATATTTCGCCTGCCAGAAAAGGAAGCGGTCTTCCAGAGCTTTTATGCGGATCTTATCAATAAACGGCAACTGTTCCGCATAAAACCACCATCTCTCCGCAAGTTTCAGTTGAGGACTGTTCCAGGGCTTTTTATCCGATGCGTAGTGAATGAGTGCCGGATTTTTCTGGACTTCCTTGTATTCTTTTTCCACGTTTCTGTATTTCCGTGGAAAGTGGGGACGAAAACAGAAGTTCCAATGCCAGCAGACATTCCATTCCGGTGGAAGATAGCAAATATTTTCCCCGCAGACCAGATTTAAAATATCCTGATCTGGCGCAATAAATTTCTGATTTGATTTTATTTTTTCAGCAAACAGCCGGATAAAAGAATCTTCTCTGATCTTTTTCAGATTCATGAGAAGCTGGCTGGAAATAAAATAGTCGATTGGGTTTCGAATGCCGAGAGTTCCTTTTAAATACCAGTAAAAAAAAGGCTTCAGACAGACCCATTCATGTCCAGCCGCCAGATAACAGTCTTTCAGATCCATCCGGAAGAGTTCCGCAACATCTTTTTCTACAATAAGATCAGAATCCAGATATAGAATTTTATCAAAGTCCGGCAGCAGTTCTGCGATAAAAAGACGGTAATAGATAGCCTTCGTAAAATAAGAACGCAGATAGAAAGAGTTCTGGTACTCGTTTAAGCATGATCGCATATTCAGGAATCGAAGAGAAACATGTCGTTTCCCCTGTAAAACAGAAGAAAGCAGTTGTTTTTCTTCTTCCGAGAGCTCTTCCTCCAGAATAATGATATCATAATTGTTTGCTGCGGAAGCGTTTGCCAAAATGGATTTTATTGTGACGGCCAGATAGAAAACATAATTTCTATCCACCGCAAAAACAATGGGAATGTTGTTTTCCGTAAATGCCGGAGTCAGGCGGTTGAGTGAATGGGTCATCTGGATATCCTCCATTCGAAATGGTTGAGCAGACTGGGAATATAATATTTTCCCAGATCATAAAGAACACAAAGAGCGCTTCTGATTCTTCCTGGGATGGAATGGGCGATTTTCATATATTGCTGCAGAAATGTTTTGGAAATTTCTTCTTTTTCCCATGCATCAAAGAGAAGAGTCATTCCCTGTTCCTGCTGATCGTTCGGCAAACGGCTTAGTATTTCGAGAGTATAAAGACAGTTTTCCCGTTTTTTTGCTTCCAGCGCTTCATGATAAACCGGAGGCAGGGAAACTCTATGGAAAAAACAGGAAAGTTCCCGGAAGGATTCTATGTTGTTTACAAATTGCCGGAATTGACTTAAAGTATATGTCTTTTTTCCGTAAGTTCCTGCTCCGTAATGATATCGGTAAACTCGTTTACGGATGTACAGCATGGTGTTTACATAATACATCAGATGTGTCATGATTAAGAAATCATCATTGATGCAGTGGGGAATTTCTGATGGAAGATGTTGTTTGAGCAGAGAGGCATTCCATAAGTTCCCCCATAAATGAGGAATAAACTTATTTTCAAGAAAATAAGTATCAAAGATCTTGTCTTTATGCAGAATTTTTCCATGTGGTAAAGTATAACGTTCAAAAATAGCATGGATTCTTAAGGATGAGGTATCCGCTACTTGCGTACCGAAGTGAATCAGATCAAAGGGTCCGGAAGATGAATATGCAAATGCTTTTTGAAGAAAAGAAGGAAGCAGCTCATCATCTGCATCGCAGAAGGCAATATAAGTTCCGCAAGCAGCATTAATTGCGGTTTTTCTTGCTTTTACCCTTCCGTAATTCTGGTCATGTTGAATGATTTTGAAGCGGGAATCCTTTGCTGCGTACTCTTCCATTATCGAAAGAGAAGCATCCGGAGAAGCATCGTTGACGAGAATGACTTCCATATCCTCAAAGTCCTGATTGAGAATGGAGTCGAGACAGCGCCGCAGATACTTTTCCGCGCCGTAGACTGGAATCAGGATGGAGACGAATGGTTTGTTGTTCATTTGCCCTTCCTTTGTCCAGTTAGCAGTTTTAAAATTTCAGGAAGATCGAATTTCAGAAAATCATAAAAGTTCCGCAGAGGCTTTGTCATTTTCCAGGGAATGGAATTGACGACCATATCATAATTTTTCTGAAGGAAACGACATCTGTCTTCCAGAGCCTTCCTCTGAATTTTTTCTTTGAACGGAAGCTTATTTGCATAGAACCACCAAAGATCTGCCAGTTCTTTCTCCGGGCTGTTCCATGGTTTTCGATCGGATGCATAGTGAATTAGAGCCGGTGGATTTGTTCCAGTTTCATATACACGATATTTTTTTAACAGCCGAGGCGATATATAGTCCTTCCAATGCCAGCAGACATTCCATTCCGGCGGCAGAAATGTGACTTTTCCCTGACAAACAATATTGAGAACATCCTGATCCGGAGTCCGCAATTTTTTGTTTTTGCGCAGAACGCTTATGAACTTCGGGATCAGATTTGTGTTCCTGATTTGATTTAAGTTCATTACCATGTGTCCGGATGCAAAATAAGTTTTCCAAGGTGTTTTCATTTTCAGATTCGCATTCAAATACATTCTGGCAGAGTGCAGCAGACAGATCCATTCATGACCCGCTGCAAGATAGCAGTTTTCAATATTTATATCAAAAAGTCCTGCAATATCTTTTTGTATAATGAGATCGGAATCCAGATAGATGACTTTATCATAATCAGGCAGAATTTCTGCAAGAAACAGACGGTAGTAAATGGCCGGAGAAAAATGAAAACAAGTATACAGATTATTTTTGCCATATTTTTCTGTCAGAGAGGCGATGTTTAAGAATTGAATGGAAAAATTGGTGTTCCCTTCGATAACAGAGGATAGGAGACGTTTGCTGGCACTCGAAAGATTTTCTTCCAGCACAATGAGTTCATAGAAGTTTTCCTCGGAGGAATTTTCAACAATGGATTGGATTGTCACAGCTAAGTACAACGCGTATTGGTCATCCACGGAGAATACAACAGGAATCTTGTTTTTTAAATGTGTTTGACCGGTTTCAGGCTGATTCATGTTTGCTGTATCCCTTTACTCAAAATTTATTATACTATAGCGCCATTTATGAAAAATAACAGCATGAGCTTAAATCACGTGTAAGAATTTCAGAATCCGCCCGATCAAGTAACGACAATAAAGGAGAAAATAAACTGGACGTGATATGAGTGCATGTGCAAATTGGACTCGTCTGGCATCCATCAGAGTTTTTCTCCAGTCAGCCGAACTGATCCCGTCGCTTTCCATAAAATTGGATACGATGAAATCCATTGGCAGAAATCGGGCGCTCTGCAGATGAAGACGCAGTAGGAAATCATAGTCCGCAGCAATTTTGAATTGCGGTCGGAACATGCCGTATTTTCGGTAAGCATCCCTGTGAACAAAACAACCGGGATGAGCCATCGGCGTTTCCGGTAGAAAAAGATCGGAATGACGGAGAAGTTTTTTTTCCATTCCCCGGCTGTCCAAAAATCGGACGATTCCATAATAGACATCAATATTACAGTGCTTTTCTGCTACAGTTTTTATGTTTTGCAGGGTTCCCGGTTCATAGAAATCATCGCTGTTGCAGATGCCGATGATTTCTCCTTTTGCCATACGGATTCCTTTGTTCATGGCATCATAAAGTCCATTGTCATGTTCTGAAATCCATCGCATCCGTCCTTCGAAGCGCGGTTCATATTCCCGGATGATATCGAGAGTGGAATCGCCGGATGCTCCGTCAATGACAAGGTATTCATAATCCCGGCATGACTGTGAGAGGATTGATTCGAATGTCCTTCGAATTGTTTTTTCACTGTTTTTGCAGACGGTTATGATGGTGAATTTCATTTTTTGTCCTTTTGCATTTGCATGATTTTCCGTTTCTGAACAAGCAGAAGCATTTTCTGTTTTTGCTGTTTGAGCCGAATGTTTTTTTCTGTAAAGAAAGAATACAGCTGCCGAGGAAAATAGGTAAGAAAGCAACCTAAAGAATAGGAGAAACTGTTAAAATTACTTAAGAAGATATGTCGATCGAAGTTTTGCTTGAAACAGGTTGCGTTCCATAAGGAAAACTCCAGAAAGATTCTTCCGATTTTATTAGTTTTCCCGATATCGGGGAAAAACAGTTTCATATGGGAACCAAATGGTAAGAAGTAATATCCTGAATTCAGAGTGAAATAGACAGCTCCTTCTATTTTGGGAAAATCATTGACGTCCCCTGATGATTTCCAGATGCAGCTCCCTTTTTCATCATAAATAGCGAGTTCTCTAAATTGATAAATAAAATCCGAACTTTCAAAATCCAGATATAAAGATTCAAGGAAAGAATCGTTCGGAAGCTGGAAATTTATTTGATAAAAACGATTGTCCATTAAAATTAGACGTTCTAGTTTTTCCCATTTCCCCTCCGATTCAGATTTTTGGTAAAGTAATTTGATATTTCGGACGGCTGAATATATCACTTTTGAGATGATTTCCTGGTGAGCGGAATCTTTATCCGGTTCTGGGATTTCGACGATATTGGGCAGAAGAACTGTTTCAGGTTTTGCAAGTTCCCGCTGAACAGCAGCAAGAATTGCTTCAAAAGGAATTGCATCCGAACAGGAAAAATCCTGAGTACAAGCAACAGCATAGCATTCCTCATCGCAGCATTTTGTACAGGATTTGGAAGAGGTAACCCGTTCGAATTCAGGATAATGAGAATTAATATCTTCCGCAGATGCATGAATAATCACACCGGGACATTTCACCGCACGGGCCACATGCATGATTCCTCCAATCGGTCCTATAAATAAACGCGAATGAAATAGTACTGCGGCGGTATCCCGGATCGCCAGCCTTCCGCGCAGATCCAGAACTCCTTCCAGAAGGGTGTCGTCAGAAGAACCTACTTGGATAATATGATAGTCGGTTTTCAGGAGATTTACTAATTTCTGGATTTGTTCTATATTCAGGCGTTTGTAGAATCCGGATCCCATGGTGATTACGATCTGTTTTTTATAGAAAGAACCAAAAGATTTTTCTTTAGCAGTTAAATAAATTTCCGGTTCCAATATCATTTTCCCAGTGAGACCTGCTTGAATGCATAATCTCAGGAGAAGATTTTCTCTGGCAAAATAGGAATATGGCTCGCCCTTTATTGTATATTTGACATGAGCAGAGGAAAGAGAGGTAATCGACAGACCCAGACGTTTTAGAAATATTTGTCTTCTGGGAGAAAAAAAATATGGTGAAATTCCGTTTATAGGGAAAATATAGGGATTATGTTTTAAGATATCCTGATTCGAATGGATGATAGAACATTTTTTTCCGCTTCGCTGAAAGTAATTCCTGGCAACAACAGTTGCCATGACACAATCGCCCAATCCGTCATCCGTAATGAAAATCTGGGAGATTCCCATTATTTTCAGATAAAATAGTTTCAGATAAATGAAAATATGCACATTGAATTTCCTTCGAGTGAATATGGTTAAAAGGTTTATTCTGCAGTCAGTTGCATATTTTGAATCATCCTGTTTTTCCATTATCTCTCATATGGGGAATCTGCAGAGTCCTGTTGAAAATGGAAATAGATCAGTTTTGTCCCGGAGGATTTTGCCGGAAAGTTGTAGATACGCGTGCATTGTCATTGAAAAGATTTCCTTTTTCTGCTGGGGAATATATTGTTACAGAGATCGTATAGCTTTCGCAAAGGGTATGTCGCTTTCCAGGGCAGGGATGTCGCAATGAGTTCGTATTTCTCTTCCAGATTTGCAATGTAATGCGTTTGTATGGAGATATAATTTTCCTTCCCCCAGTTGTCCATCAGTATTTGATGCCCTTGGAGCAGAAGATCTGGAACAAGCCGTTTCAACGATTCAAATGTTTCCAACATGTATTCCGTTTTCAGAAAATCCAGACGTTTCCTGTATTGTTCCGGTAAATGAGCCTGCTGGAAAAATGAAGATAAAATATCAAAAATTTTAATAGCGGAGGCTTTTTGTCGAAATTGAAAGACGGATAGTTGTGGTATTCCGGATGGTCCATTCTCAAAACAGTAATAATATACCTTGTCATGAACGTATAAAAGATTTTTTGCATAATACATGATGACAGTCATCCGCAGAAGATCTTCGCAGGAACAATTCGGAGTCTCAATAAAATTGCATTGTTTCAGCAGCGAGGTCCGAAATACATTGCCGCAGAGATTCCAGCGTATTTTACCTTCCAGGAAATATGTTTGGAATAAACAGTCCTTATTAAAAACTGTTTTATGGGGAAATAGACGATGCTCATAATGATTTTTTATCATGGAGGGAATCTTTTTGCCAATAAGAGTTGTGGCAAAATGGACAATATCATATTCCGTATCCGAGAGATATTCAGAAGCTTTCCTTAGATAATTTTGATCCAAGTAATCATCAGAATCACAAAAGACGCAGTATTTCCCTGTTGCCAGATCAATTCCCGTTTTTCTTGCCATAACCATCCCATAATTCTGTGGGTGACAGTAAATACGAATTCGAGAATCCTTGGCAAGATATTCTTCCATGATTTCCTGACTTTTATCTGGGGATGCATCATTGACAAGAATGAGTTCAAAGTCTGTAAAGGTTTGATGAATCAGGGAATCCAGACAGCGACGAAGATAACGTTCTACATTATATACCGGAACTAAAATAGAAAAAAATGGTTTCATAATAGTCGTTGCAATTTCCAGAAAGTTCTTGTTTTCTTTTTGCTGCCTTTGAGATCAATGTGCATTTCCCTAATTATCTATTCGTAAAAAAGGGGAAGACAATGCCGTTTTCCTGCATCTGTAATTTATGACTAAAAAAATCAAAGACCCCTTTTATATTATAATAGCATAAAAATAAATAGAAAGCAAATAGTTTATTTTTTGTAATCGGGGATCTTCGAGCCTTTTTTTACTTTTTTTCTTGACAGGTACTCTAAATAGAATTATTTTAATTCTATGGAAGGTGGTCGTATGGTTGTAAAAATGTCTTTCGCGTGTTTGCGGGAAATGTTCCGCTCCTTTCTGGATGTTTTCTGGCTTCGTTTTCTGCAGACATCTTTTCTGCATAAATTCATCGCATATTGTTTCAAGATTCTCTTGGCGCCCTTTATCTTTTTGAGATTTTTTTATTTGAGATTCCTCCTGTTGCGAATTCCATATTTGCCCCAGCTTTCACTGGATATAACGAGTCATTGCACTTTAAATTGCCGCTATTGTTGTGCGTTGCTTCCCTATGACAAAAATAGAAGGCATTCTTCCAAGGAAGAAATTCTTGAAGATATTCACTGTTTGCTTCAGGTAGTACAAAAGATCGGAAGTTTGCATATTCTGGGAGGAGAAGCCTTGCTTCACCCGGATCTGCCTGAGATTATGGAAAATTTAATCAAGATTGCCCGGATTAATGAAATTCATCTGATCACCAATGGTTCACTGCTGCCTTCTGCAGAGTTACTGAATGTCCTTAGAAATCCCAAGGTTTCGGTAGAAATCAGCGATTATATTAATGTCCAGAATCGTTGCAATGAGGTCTTCCAATGTTTTAAAAAGGAGTCGATTCATGTTTCGTTTCGAATCCTCAGTTGGCAAAATCTGCATTTCTCTCCATCAAAGAAGCGAACCGGGAAACAGTTGAAAGAGATTTTTGACAGATGTTGCAGCAAGACATGTCTTAATTTGCGTGACGGGATATTTACCCGCTGTCAAAGCGCCTGCCATCTTATGGAAATTGGAATGGTTCCCTATAAGCCTGGTGATTTTGTCAATATACGCCATTCAGGTTCTCGAGAAGAAAGAAAAAGAATACTTCGCGAGTTGGAAAACCTCCTTTTTAATAAAAAATTCCTTCAGGCTTGTGATTATTGTGATGGTTATTATAAAGATGGCGATTTAATTCCTGTTGCGGAGCAGCTCCCTTTCGGAACTTTTCTTTCTTTGCAGGATGAGAATTCAGAAGGTGTCCGAGATAACGGCTAGTTTTTTTGATAGAGATCCAATACGTCGTTTATTTTTCCAGCGGCCGCCAGTTTTCCTGCTTTTAACAAGATTCCAGTCTTGCATAAAGATTGTATTGCTGACGTATTATGGCTGATAAACAGGATGGTGCGTCCTTCACTGCGGGAGATGTCGTTCATTTTTGCAATACATTTTTTCTGGAACTCGGAATCCCCGACCGCGAGGACCTCATCGATCAGAAGAATCTCCGGGTCCAGATGCGCCGCTACCGCGAACGCCAGCCGGACATACATTCCGCTCGAATAACGTTTGACCGGCGTATCCAGAAATTTTTCCACGCCGGAAAACGCCACAATCTCATCAAATTTCGCTTTGACCTCCGCGCGTTTCATTCCCAGAATCGCACCGTTCAGATAAATGTTTTCCCGTCCGTTCAGCTCCGGATGAAATCCCGTTCCGACCTCCAGAAGACTTGCCGCACGGCCGCGCATGATGATACGTCCCCTGGTCGGTTCCGTGATCCGGCTGAGAAGCTTCAGAAGGGTCGATTTGCCTGCCCCGTTCCGTCCGATGATGCCGACCCTGTCACCCGGTTCGATTTCGAAGGAGACATCCTCCAGCGCATGGAACTCCTCAAGATCAACATGGGCCCGGTTCAGGCTGAATGGATGCCGGAACCGTTCAATCAGTCCCTTTCCGAACATGGTTGCCGATTCGACAAAGGTATCCACACCCCGTTTCTGGTGACTGATTTCGTAATATTTGCTCAGATGTTCTACTGTGATAATCGGCTTCATTGCTTTTTCTCCCGCAGAAACGGCAGATAGCCAAGGATAAAAGCCCTGAAATGTTCCGGAATCAGAATATGAATAATCTGACGGAACTTTGTCGATTTGAATTCTTTGTATCTGAAATCGAACATGAAATTCACGATCTGCGGCATTTGTGTCCCATAATGCTGTAACAGAAATGGTTTCAGCCGTTGTTTTTGTTTTTCATTAGGATAATAACTCCAGTACAAAGTCAGCATCCAGAAAATTCCAAGCAAATCATCATCAGACAAATCCGCAAGATGAACCATTCCAATATTCGGAATGGTATTCCCGGAGAGTGTCTGAGGAATAAATTTTTCTCCTTTCAAGGCAGAAAAAAGCGTTGCGCATGTGTAGCCGAATTTTAGGGAGAAATTCAGATGATAGGCAATATCATGCAGCACAACAACAGCATTTTTTTTCAGATACGGATAAATCATCAGAAAATCCAGCAGTTCGCCCGGATTTGTATGAGCTGTATCGAGAAGACAGAGATCGATATCAGAACCAATGGTATCCATAAAATCCAGTGCGATACTTCCAGTAGAAAGGGTCCATTTGCTCATAAGTTCCGGGAATGACTTTTTGACAAGAAAGCCGGTTTTTAAAGTAGCATTTTTATAATAGGACTGACTCAAATCAATCGAATAAAGATGGGCACCGGGAATATCCTTGATTGCATTCAGAATCAGGGCACTGGATGCTCCGGCGGCGACTCCGATCTCTAAAATTTTCCTAGGCCTGTGTTTTCGTATGATCCCGTTTAAAAATGCCGATTCCACTGGCAGCATTTCTGAATATATTTGAAAATCGGTATGGCGGATCACTTCCAATACGGATGTTTCATAGTTTTCATAGATAAATTTCCTCATAAAAATCCCTTTTGGCTTAGATCACATCCGCGAATTCGCGCTCCATGAAACGAAAGATAAAATATCCACCCAGCAGGAGCAGAAGGGAGATCGCCGCGGACATTACCAGCGATGGCAGGTAGAGCTGCGTTCCGAACAGTGACCACCGGACTCCGTCAATAATTCCAGCCAGCGGATTCAGACTGAACAGCAGTCGCCAGTTTCCAGGCACAACCGAGCTGATGAATCCCACCGGTGAAACATACATCCCCAGCTGAAGTGCAAAAGGAACCGCAAAACGGAAATCCCGGAATTTGACGTTTAACGCTGAAATGATGTAAGTGGCTCCGAGGGAAGTAATTGCTGTTAAAAAAATGAAAAAAGGAAGAAATACAATCCGCCAGTTCGGGAAAACTCGATAGTAGAAGAACAGCGGGATGAATACAATGGCCGAAATCAGAAAATCCGTCAGGCTTACCGTCATACTGGTGGACGGAATGATCAGCCGGGGAAAATAGACCTTTGAAATCAGATTGGAATTGTTCAGCAGGGATTCGCTCCCGATGGAGACCGTGTTGTTGAAGAACTGCCAGACCAGCATTGCGGCATAGACGGTCAACGGATACGGCACATTGTCCGACGGCAGATTCGCGATCTTGCTGAAGACAATCGTAAATGCGATCATTCCCAGCAGCGGACGGATGATGCTCCATGTGATTCCGATTACCGTCTGCTTGTACCGGACAATGATATCCCGCCACGCCAGAATCAGAAACAGCTCCCGGTACAGCCACAGATCATGCAGGTAGCGGGAATGTGTTCGTCCAGCCTCAATTATCAGAATATGTTCTTCCGATTCTCCATTCATACCGTTTGTCCGCACCTGTTTTCTTCCTCTCTTGTTCGGAGAAACATAACATCTTTTTCCCTTTTTTCAATGGGTGGGGACAAATTAAGAAGAAGATTAGCCGTGCCGATTGGCGTTGTTGCCGTGATCGGACAGGAGAATGGATTTCCGGCTTCCCGGTTTTCTGTGGAGATGCTCTGATTCGGACCGGTGTATTCTCTGTCAGGATTCCAAGTCGTGACGGACACGCTTCAGCAGTTCGGGTATATTGAGCTTCTGCGGGCATTTGGAAAGACACGCGCCGCAGTTCACACATGCCGACGCCGGTGATCCGCGCTGAATCGGCGACATGGAAACCGTATAATCGAAAAGCGCCCTCTTTTTATCCCTGTGCACCAGATAATTGTTGTAAACATAGGCAAATATATATCCAATCGCCACGTTATGCGGGCAGGGGATGCATTGATAACAGCCGGTGCAGTCGATGTGCCCCGGGGTCCGGCGGAAAGCTCGGATTGCGACTCCGAGCGCCTTCCTCTCATCCGGAGTAAGCATGTTCGGTTTCGCTTTCGACGCATAACGCAGGTTCGCTTCGACATCGGCCATCGACCCCATGCCGCTCACTGCGACGCTGACTTCCGGGATGTCCCAGAGATAATCCAAAGCCCATTCTGTATCGGGCTTCTCGACTCCGGTTGAACGGAGTGCCGCTCGCATGGAGGACGGCAGATTCGCCAGGAATCCGGTTCGTACCGGTTTCATCACGGCAAGTCCCATTCCATTGGCCGCGGCGTACTTTGGGCCGAGACAGCCGGCTTCATATTCATAGTCGAGGTAGTTGTGCTGGATCAGACAGAAATCCCAGGGCGCGGATTCCACCACTTCTTTGAACAGCTGGAGACGGTCATGAAACGAAAAACCAGCAAAACGGATTTTTCCCTGATCCTTGAGCTTCATGATCTTATCTATCAGTTTGAATGGGATCACTTTCTCTTTCCAGCCGCGATGCATAATCATGTGGATATGATAAAAATCAATGACATCGGTTCCGATTGTTCTCCGGGATTCGTCGAAAAGTCTTTCGAAATCTTCCGGAGCCTTCATGATCCACCATGGGGCTTTGGATGTCACGTAAACCCGGCTGCGCCAGTGCCCTCTGAGGGCTCTTCCGGCGACTTCCTCGCTTTGTCCGCCGAGATAGACCCGTCCCGTGTCGATGTAGTTCACTCCGCCCTCAATGGCGCGATGGATCATCGCGACGCTCTGATCGAAGTCCACGTTTTTTCCATTGGAGAGCATCGGCAGTCTCAGAAGTCCGAAGCCGAGAGCCGAGACATTTACTCCTGTTCGCCCCATCGGTCGATACTGCATTCGGGGATTGAAGTTCAAGATCGACCCTTCTGGTTTGAGCAATGGCGTTTTCGCCGCTTTCAGAAGGGCACCCTTGCCGAACACGGCACTGGCGGCTGCTGCCGCTGCCGCGGATTTGAGAAAATCACGTCTGTTCATGATGTTTCCTTAATTTGACGGAGAAGTCGCAAGGCGGATTGTGATTTCCCGATTGTCTGCCCGCTGGAGGATTTTTATGCCGTCCCCGTCGATTTTTCCGAGAAGAATCAGATTTTTCGAATATCGGAAATCGCGATAGAATATAGCCAGATTTCCCCATGGCGCGTAATAGGCGATATCCCCGGTGACAGGGGAGAATCCTTCCGGAGCGCCGTCTGAGGGAAGTTTTTCCGGCAGATCGGCAATTTTTTCGGTGCCGTTGAAGTCGCTCAGACGCAGTGTGAGCGGCAACTGTGCCAGAAACTTCCTTGCGGACGCATTGTCATACAGGACAGCGTGGAGAAGATGACCGTCCACATGGATCTGCAGTTTCTGATTCATTGTTTTTCTTTCTGGCGCTGGCGATGCGCCGGGCGTTCCGGAATTTCCGCAGGCGTTCATCGCAGACATCAGGATTCCGGAGAGGAGAAAAAGTGGAAGAGTTTTCATTCTGACTCCTTATTGTTCCGCATAGTTATTTCATTTTCATTTCCGGTACGAGCGGATTCTGGTCAATCAGTTCCAGTTTCCGAACCATTGCGAGAGAGTTTTGTTTGTATTTCCGGAAATGAGACGTTTTGATATGATGCTCATAGGCGGCGCGGTCCGCGTAGATTTCCAGAACGGCAATCCGCTCCGGGTGTCTCTTCTCCTGCATGGAATACATCAGCAATACGCCGGATTCCTGCGCCATTGATTTGCGCCCGCACTCCGCAACGAGTACAAGATACTCTGAAATTCGTGCCGGATCGACCTCGATCCGTGAAATCCGGACAATGCTTTCCGGAGTGACAGCCCTTCCTGATTTCCGTTGTTCCTTCTTCGCTTTTCCCCGAGGCATGGACATACCGGCACGGCTGATTGCGGAGCTGGCGGAATGCGGCGCCTGTCCCGGGGAATTCCCCGGAAGAGCAAACGGAACCAGCAATGCTGCGATTCCGATTCTTATGCAGGAGAAGGAAGATTGCCTCATTCCGCTCTCCTCTTTTATTTCCCCGCGGTTGCGGTTTGATAGTCCGAGTCGGAGACCGGCTCAAGCCATGTGTTTTTATTGGTTTCCGGATTGCACTCAATGGCAAGATGTGCGAACCAGTGGTCGGGGGATGCTCCGTGCCAGTGATCGACATCCGGGGGGATTTCAACCACATCGCCGGGCAGCAGTTTCCGTGCCTCTCTGCCGCGTTCCTGGTAAAAGCCGATGCCGCCGACTGCGATCAGAAGCTGTCCTCCGGTATGACGATGCCAGTTGTTCCGGCATCCCGGTTCGAAGGTGACGTTGGAGAGGGGAACCCCGAGCCGTTTGTCTTTTGTCAATGGAGCAAGATACGATTTCCCGCTGAAATATCTGGCATAGGCCGTGTTCTCGCCTCCGCGGGGAAAGTGGCTGACGGCATTGCTTTTGACAATCGCCAGGATTTCATTGATCTGCTCGTCCTTCACTCCGTTGCGTTTGCCGATTCCGATATGGGATTTCAGCTGGCTGTCGACTCCATCCATGGCTGCGAGGGCGGCAATGGTTGCGATTTCGCGGGTTCGCCAGTCGAGATTGTCGCGGCTGAAAATATCGCCGAAGAGATGCGCTTTCAAGTATTCGTCAATCGCCGGAGCGAACTCAAAAAGCGCACCTTTGACCGGCGCTCCGCAGAGTTTTGTCTGGTTTGCTGTTCCGAAGTCGATGCTTTTTCCCTCCGGGAGCGGGCCGGGAAGTCTTCCGATGGCGTCCTTGACGCC
Source organism: uncultured Victivallales bacterium (assembly GCA_944389445.1). GTDB lineage: Bacteria > Verrucomicrobiota > Lentisphaeria > Victivallales > UBA1829 > UBA1829. Next base: position 27,992 of record CALXMJ010000326.1, read on the forward strand.
TTTTGCTTCGCGTTCCCGCAGGAGCGCCATAAAGTTTCCAAGCGCATTGAGGCTGCGCGGAAAACCGCAATAGGCATAAAGCTGAACGAGGATTTCCCTGATCTCATTCACGGTTGTTCCGGAGTCGAGTCCGGCGGCCAGTGCGGTTTTCAGGTTCGGCATGTCGCCGCGCGCAGTGTGCATCGCGATGCAGACGATTTGCCGTTCTTTTTCCTTCAGAGTTGTCATGGGATTTTTTGCCTCCAGTTGATTTATGCAGCAGAAAAGGGCGATGAATATTCCGGATAAGATGATTCTGCGCATATTCCCCTCACTTTTGAATGTCTGCCGCTTCACCGACCCATTTTTTCAATGCGGCTTCGGCATTCCGGATGCTTCCGCCGGAAAATGCTCCGGCTTTGCCGAAGTTTGCTTTCGGACATGTTTTCCGCATATCCCGTTCGCAATTCGCCATTCCGCCTCCGCCGTGCGTGACAAAGGGAATGACGGTTTTGCCGCTGAAGTCATATTCGGAGAGAAAACTGCGGACCGGCGGAGCCATTGTACTCCACCAGTTCGGAGTCCCGACAAAAATGACATTGTATTTTGCAAAATCCTGGACTTTTGCGGCGAGTTCCGGTCTGGTTCCTTCCCGGCACTCTTTTTTCGCCTGATCGACACATGCGCTGTAATTCGACGGATACGGCTTGAGCGGTTTGATTTCAAACAACGTTCCTCCGGTGAGTTTCTGAATCTGTTCCGCCGCGAACCGGGTGTTTCCGCTCCACGAGTAGTACGCGATCAGGACTCTGCCGGATTCCGTGTGGATCTTTTGCGCGGCGGCGTTCTCCGCGGAACAGCCTGCCGCTCCGAAAAAAGATGCCGCCATTACGAGTGCCATTGTTCTCTTTTTCATTGCTGCCTCCTTGATTTGGTTGAGTTTTCCTGTTTTATTTGAAATACGAGATAATCCAGACAATCGACTTTTTGCTGTGCCGCATGGAGCTTCGACAGCAGGGAAAAACGCTGATGCGTGAGAAGTCGCAGCTGCTCCCGGATGTCGCCGTTTTTCCGCAGAATGAGGATTTTCGCAATCAGCTGCGAACCGCATCCCGCATCCCGCAGATTGCGGACCAGCAGTGTCGTTTCATCAGAACCACCCATAAGATTTCCCAACTCCGATTTTCCTTGTTTTTTTGTTCTGCTGTCATTATAATCGATTTTTGCAAAAATAACAAATACTTATTTATTATGGGTTCCAATGCTTGACAGGCATGGATTTCCGTGTTATGTTGGAAGTGGAATGAAAGGAGGCTCCTGTATGGAAATCCGGGTACTGCGTTATTTTCTTGCTGTGGCACGCGAAGGGACGATTGTTGGTGCGGCGAAGTTTCTGCATGTGACCCAGCCGACTCTGTCACGGCAGCTTCAGGATCTGGAGGAGGAACTCGGACAGCAGCTTTTCCTTCGCAGCAACCGTTCCATTACCTTGACTCCGGAAGGGATGCTTCTGAGGAAACGGGCGGAGGAAATCCTGGAGATTGTCAGTCGGACCGAGGCCGATTTCAATTCGATGGGAGAGAATATTGGCGGCAGTGTCCATATCGGCGGGGGGGAATCCCGGGCGATGAAGCTGATTGCCGAAACCATCCGGGAACTGCGCGGCGAATATCCTGATATCCGATGCAATCTTTACAGCGGCAATGCCGAGGATGTCGTGGAGCGGCTCGACAAGGGAATCCTGGATTTCGGAATTCTGATTCAGCCGGTCGATATTTCCAGATATGATTCCATCACCCTGCCGGTCAGGGATGTATGGGGGGTGGTCATGCGGAAGGACAGTCCTCTGGCGGCAAAGAAGTCCATTTCCCTTCGCGATCTGCAGAAACTTCCTTTGATCTGTTCCCGGATCAGTATCCGGCAGAGCTCCGTGAAAAACGCGTATGCCGAATGGTTCGGCAGAAGTTTTGAGAAACTGAATATTGTCGCGACCTACAATCTGATTTACAATGCCGCATTGATGGTGGAGGCCGGGATCGGTTATGCACTCGCCCTTGATGGCCTTGTCGATGCGCTCGGAAACCGGACGCTTTGTTTCCGGCCGCTGGAACCGAAGCTGGAGTCCGGATTGAATATTGTCTGGAAAAAGTACCAGGTCTTCTCCAAAGCCGCCGAGGTTTTTCTGGAGAAAATCCGGGAGCGCTTCCCCGAAGCGGATTCCGACGCCTGAGTCCCGGACCGGAGACCTTCCGGAAGAAGGGACGTCCTCCGGGCAGAAAACGGAAATTTTCCGGAAATTCATTTTCAGGGATTGACTTTTTTTGAAAATTTGTTATAATTATATTAACGCGTTTAGATGAATATTGTTAAAAGGTTCTGAAATGGCACAGTCTTATATTTCCATGCGTTCTTTCGCTAAGATGGCCGGTGTTTCCGTGGCGACCGTCTCGCATGTTTATTCCAATCCGGACAGTGTTTCAAAAGCAACAGCTAAACGTGTTTTGGAACTTGCGGAAACGGTTGGTTTTTCTCCGAATGCCGTTGCCAAAGCCGCCTTCGGGGAATCGACCCAGAGCATCGGCATCCTTCTTCCGAGTCTTTCCGACAGTTATTTCGGGGGAATTGCCCGGGCGATTCAGAAACGCTTGATTCAGGCCGATTATCTGCCGATTTTCATTGATTCCGTCGATTCGTCGGAAGATTCTCTCAGCCGTCTTCTGAAGCACAAGGTGGATGCGCTTGTCATCGGCTGTTCCGATGAAAATCTCAACATTCCCAAAATCTGCCGGAATCAGATGACACGGCTGCCGATCGTTGCCATTGAACAGATGCGTCCGGGTGTTTGCTCGGACTCTGTGCTCAACGATGATTACGATGGAGGTTTTCAGGCGGGAAAACATCTGATTTCTCTGGGGCACCGGCGATTCGGAGCCTGCACCTATGGCGAGGAACGGAGCAACTGCATTCCGCGAATCATCGGTTTCCGCGATGCCATCCGCCACTCCGGAGGGACTCTGGAAGATCGTTTCATTACACACCTGACGATTCACGGAGCGGAGAACGACGGAGACAGGAAGATGCGGAAGGAGCTGGAGAAAATTCTTTCCGCATCGGATGCCCCCACCGCTATTTTTGCCACAACGGATTACCTTGCTCTCCATGTTTATGATGCTGCAAAAAAAATCGGACTGCGGATTCCGGAGGATGTCAGTGTCGTCGGGTTCGGCGATCTTCAGTTCTCGCCATACGTCAATCCTCCGTTGACGACCATTCGTCAGAATCCGGCGCTCATCGGTACAAAAACGGCGGAGCTGCTGCTGAAACGGCTGAAACATCCGGATCGAAATATGGAAAACATCTGCGTACCGGTGGCGCTGCTGGTTCGCGGTTCAACAAAGGAGAGAACGATAAAATGAAGGTAAAATTTTTCACACTTATAGAGCTTCTGATCGTTGTTGCAATCATAGCAGTTCTTTGCGCATTGCTGCTGCCGGCATTGAACGGCGCAAGAAGCAAGGCCAATATCATCTCCTGTCTGAACAATGCGAAGGAGTGCGGGAGGCAGATGCTGATGTATGCGAACGATTCTCATGCCTGGATTCCGGTCGGAGTCAATACGGGAGATCCACACTCCAACTGGCACGAGACTTTGCTGGCATTCGGTTATCATGGGAAAAAGAAATCCAATTGTCAGAAAAACGCGATTTGCCGCTGTCCGGGGGATCCCGATTTCGGCATCGCCTACTGGACCATCGACGGAGCAAAGCTGACGGAAAAAGGAGGAAAGAAAACCAGTCTGGCCCCAGGTTCGGGGTTCAACTCGGACGGAATCAATATCGCCTCTTTTCCCTCTCCTTCCACGACGGTTATGTTCACAGAGGGGGCGTGGATGAATGGAGAAGGAAAACCGGTATACCGTTATTTTCCCAGTGGTGTCTGGAGCACATATTATGTCTATCTCCGCCATCAGCGGAAGGCGACATTTTATTGGATGGATGGTCACGCAACCAACGGCGTGGTAGATGCCTATGCAAGGGCAACCCAGCCGTGGAACGGTCTCTGGAATAGCAATGGTTTTATTGATCCGGCCGGAATCCTGTACCCGTTCAGTGCGTTTCGAAAATAAACACTGTTTTTCAAGAAGGGAGTTTTTCATGAATCTTTCGTTTTCGTTCGTTTTGAGTGCGGGACTTGCGGCGGCGGTTCCTGTTGTTTCTTCTGCGTTTGTACTGGAACGCAGAGCGGCGGATTTCAATCGTTTTGAAGGGCAGAGCGGATATGCGGAACTGGTCGGAAAGGCCGGAAATCTCAGTGGAAAAATCAAAGCGGGTGACAAGACTCGTCTGCTCGGGAAATTCGAATATGACTTCATGATTCCGCAGTCCGGCTGGTATGTTTTCACAATCCCGGCGGGAATCGGCCAGCTGGAGAGCTGGATCGACGGCAGACACTATTCCGTCGGAGAAACCGGAACGCGAATCGGAAGTTTTTATCTTGAGAAAGGCAAACATACGCTCACATTGCAGAAACGGAACTGGTTCCATCCGTTTGGAAAGATCGACAAAATTATCATTTCCGATGCCGCCGCCCGGCCGGAGGAGAGAATCAACGTTTCAGGAGAACGTTTCGTAAACGAGGGTATCCTCCGGAAAGGCGGACACTACACGCTCAACATCTCCGCGGGAATGCCTGCGGATTCCACGCTGGAGGCTCTGGTCATCGACCGGAAACAGCGGAAAGAGACAGCCCGCGTTTCCATAAAACTGCCGAAAACGGACCGGGGCGCGTTCTCCGGCAAACTCCGGATTCCGGCAAAGGAGGAAGGTTTGTTTGACATTCGCCTTCTTCTGAACGGAAAGCCTCTCCCGAAAGGAACGCTTCCCGTCTTTTCCATGGCGGTCATTGATGCGACTCCCCGCCGTATGGAACCGGAGAACCTGAAAAAGGCTCTGCTCTTTGAAATCGACTGCGTCAAACAGAACCCTGATTATTTCGGCGGAGGAAGTACCGGAGTCGTCAAAAAGGGATTCGGGGCCTACCGGGAGTCGGGCGATGTAAGCTGGCTTTCGCATATGAATTCCCATGAACCTTCCTGGTTTGCCTATCGGATTGAGGTCCCGGAAGCGCAGAAACCGTATCTGGTGGAAATTGACTATCCCGACGACGCGTTCCGGACGTTTGCCATTTCCCTGCGCAATCAGGGCGACACCAGCTATCCTGCCGCCGCAGGAGTCGAGACCGGACACGAATATCCGCTTTCCAACCGCATGCTGACCCATACGATTCTTTCCTGGTTCAAAGAGAAAAATTCGCGACTCATTGTCGCAAACGCCTGCGACGGACAGCGCGGCGCCATTTCAAAGATCCGCGTTTACCGGATTGAAAATGCGGTTCTTCCTCCCTTGAAAAAAGCGGTCCCGGCGGAACGCGGATTCAGCAACTGGTACGAGGAGGGCAGCGGTTTCATGGGACTGTACGGATGCGACAGCCGCCGGAAAAGCCTTGACGATATGATTGTCGGCGCGGACCGCTGGGCGCAGACGATCGCTTTTATCGGCGGCACTACACTCTATCCGACTCTGATGGTCTATCAGTTCGGTCTCTCCCCGAGCCATTACAATGTGTTCGCCACCGGAGCCACCCGCGATCTGGCGGAAGTGATTCTGCTCTCCGCGGAGAAATACGGAATGAATGTCCTCTTCGATTTTCACCCTGAAGCCCGCGACCTTCAGCTATTTGAGGATCAGGAGAACCGTCTCCGGAACCGGGAGGGGTTTGTAAGCACTTTTGCTCCGATGCACGGTCCTCTTCATCCGCGGAATCAGGCATGGCTCTGCGGAATGATTTCGGAATTCGTCAACCGCTACAAGAGTTCTCCCGCTCTGAAAGGGATCTCCCTGCGGCACATGACCTGGTTCAATCATGCGCTGGTCAACTTCAACGATCTTTCCTGGGGATATGATGATTACACCGTCAAACTTTTTGAACGTGAAACAGGCATGAAGATTCCAGACTGCGCAGACAAAGATCCGGCCAGATTTGCAAAACGCTACCGCTTCCTCGCGGAACAGAACCGTGAAACATGGATTGCGTGGAGATGCCGGAAAATCGCGGAACTTTATGCAAAACTGGCAAAGATCGTCCGGGATGCCCGTCCCGATCTTGTGATCCTTTCAAGCGTCTTCAACCGGGAAGCGGGTGTTGATCCGGAACTTCTCCGCAAGATCAGGAATGTCGTTGTGACGGACGGCTGCACCTACGGACGGCGCGGCCGCGGAGAGAACAATCGCGCAAACTTTCTGAAAAAAATGGGTTCGCTGGATCCGAATGTCTCCGCATTCACCTCCGGCGCCGCTTATTTTGAGGCCACGGAAAAAGTCATTCCTCCGGACCAGCTGGGCTATCCGAAGGGGACCCGGGCAACATGGATGAGCGCAGTCATCAATCCTCCGGGCAGACTTGCCCTTGAGCGTTTTGCCGTGGCGCTTGCGAAAACCGATGCGAAACTGCTCGGCGACGGTGGAAATGCCTATACAGTCGGACAACCGGAACTTCGTCCGTTCCTGAAACAGTTCCGCTCCATTCCGAAGAAAAATTTCACGCTTCGGGATGACGCTTCGGAACCCGTTGCCGTTCGAACTTCCGGCAATGATTTTTATGCTGTCAATCTGATGCCGTTCCCTGTGAAAACCGTTCTCCGTTTTTCCGGAAACGGAAATGTGACCGGTCTTGCCGACGGCAAAAAGTATCCTTTGAAAGATCATTCACTGGAACTGAACTTGAACGCGTTCGAGCTGCTTGCGTTCCGGGCGGATCAGCCGATCAAAAGCGTCACCTCGGAAATTCCGACCGGAGAGTTCCGGAAATTCAAAGCGCAAACAGAGGCAATCCGTGACGTCCTGCCGAATGTGGATAAAAAATACCGGGAAAAAGTCGGAGCTCTGCTTGCCGGACTGGAAAATGATCTGAACGCCCGGAAATTCTGGACCTTCCGAAAAGAGCTGGAACTGGCGGATCCTTTGCTGAAATCGGCAGGGATTCTTCCCCCCTATTATTACAATGACGGCTGGCCGATCACTCCGCAGAATGCTATTCCGGCGGAAAAATTGAAGCAATATGCGACCGGCGGAACCGAACTCATGAAAAGTGCCGATTTCGCCCCCGACTGGAACGGTGAACAGATCATTTTTTCCGAACCGGAAAAAACGCTGCGTTTCAAACTGCATCTGCCGGCGACAGGAGAGTATCGTTTGCAGGCGGGATTCGTCTCGGGCGGGAAATTCGGCAGTGCAGAAGTGAAAAGCGGAGGAAAAGTCATAGGAGTTCTTTCCTCCTCCGGCAAGGAAAATTCCGCTCGGAACGTGCTTCTTACTACGGCGATTCCGTTCCGGGCGGGAGAGAATATGCTGGAACTGGTTCCGGAAAAAGGGAAATCCGTCGCGGTCAGTTATCTCATGCTGACGCCTGTTTACACAGTGATTCCTCCGATGCGCTGGAAAGTCAGTGAAGTTTTCCCGAAGCAATCCATGGAAACGGTTCTTGATCCGGAACGCAATCGGGATTTCCGCAAGTGGATGCCCTTGAAAGGATTTAATGCCTTTACGGACCTTTCCTGCGGACATCCGGTGAAGGATGGAATCATCCGCTACGCGGTCACCTGCATCCATTCGCCGGACGATCGTACGGTCCGTCTTTCCTATGGAATCGACTAT
>CALXMJ010000327.1 GCA_944389445.1 uncultured Victivallales bacterium
CAGGTTCTGGAACTGCTCCGGAGCATGGAGGGATACAGACCGGATCTCATCATCGGGGTGGATGAGTTTCATAAGTATCTGGAAAGTCCGCTGATCGTCGGTGGCATTCAGACGAGCACGGCGGAAATGGCTCGAAGAGGAATTCAAATTCTGATTGAGCGGATCGAAAATCCGGAATTGCCGCGGGAAGGAATTTTGAAAATTTCACCAGGGAAATTTGTGGATTATACTCGTCAGGAGATTCCGATGATGTCCTCGGTTGAGGATAGCGCGGAGAAGTTCCGTTGACTGCAGAGAAAACAGAACGTGAAATCATTTGACAGAATACAAACGAAAGGAGTCAGAAGGAATGATACGGAAACAAATGTTTACGATGATTGAACTTCTTGTTGTGATTTCAATTATTGCAATTCTTGCATCTCTTCTTCTTCCTGCTCTGGAGAAGGCTCGGGAAGCGGGAAGGGCGGCGGATTGCCGGAGTCGGGAAAAACAGTTCGGCCTGGGTTTTTCGATGTATGCGAATGACAATGATCAGTTCCTCCCCCTCTGCTATTCCGGTTACAATGGAGAGTTTGTTGCGGTGGAAAAGAAAAACATGAGCTGGGTGCAGAAAGTCGGAGATTATCTGGGGAAACGCCCGAACAGCGAAAATCCTTTGGATGCCAATACGGTGGGCGATTATTCGGAAAAGGCGATGCGGACTTCGTTTTTCTGGTGTAAGAGTCCGGTTGTTGCGATTAGTCCCGAGTATCCGAACACCTATCCCTATGGAGGAGATCATACGGACCGGTACCGCTATGCGATGAATTCTCTGCTGACCGGAACAAGTTTCGGAACCATTGAAGGGATTGGAGATCCGGGGGATAAATATGGATACAAATCATTGAAGCAGGTGACAACTCCGAGTCAGGCGTTTTTGGTCGGAGAGTCTTTCGGCACCGGAGGTTGTGCGGGGCTTATTTGGACCTTTGTGCATCAGAATGGAAATGTGCCGCATTCGGGGAAAGGGAATGCGCTGTATGTGGACGGTCATGTAAATACCGTCAACCGTGCATTGTTTCTGAGTTACGGAGAGTGGTCACCCTCCCTTTCGAAAGCGGGGTCCTACCCGTTCTGGTATGGAAAAACTCATTGAGAGTACACAATAAGAAGGAGATTTTTATGAGAGGATCGATGAAATGGTTGCTGCTGAGCTTGTGTCCCTTCCTGCTGTCGGGGGCCGAGGCTCGGTTTTTTCTGCCGTTCGACGGAACGCCGGACGTCGCGGGACCCAAAGGAGAAAAATATTCTCCGGCCATGATTTTCGGGCGGAACACCTATGTGGATGGCGTATCGGGAAAAGCCCTGCTGGTCCGGCGCCACGCCTACGATCAGGTGACGGCGGTCAATCTGAACAAACTGCCGGAAATGGAGTGGCGCGAAGGGACGGTCTCCTTCTTCTTCCGCCCGGAGTGGAACGGAAGCGATCCCGGTGCACGCTGGCTCTTTTATGCAACGAAAAACAACAATCTGCGCATCTATTTCATCAAGAACAAGCCGGATGGACTGGAACTGAGCGTCTGTACGGATGGTTTCCAGCGTCAGATCCTTGTGAAAAATCCGCTGAAGGCCGGAAAATGGGTGCATCTGGCATTTTCGTGGAGCATTCCGGAGGGGAAAAGCGCAGTCTATCTGGATGGAAAGCCGCTGGGGAGAAAATCCGATGAAAAATGGAAAAATTCCAACCTTCGGATCCCATGTTCCCCATCCGTCTGGCTGGGCAAGAACACTTCCGACCGCTTCAAGGCGGAAGTCGGAGAAGGGGCATATGACAATCTCCGGATTTATGACCGGTTTCTCGAAGAGAATGAAATCCTCACGGAAGCCCTCGGCGGAAGAGCCGTGAAAATGAAGAATCTCCCGACGACGCATTGTCAGCAGAAAAACGGTGCGCTGAACTTCCGCTTTCGCTATACGGCGGATCGGATCGCCTCTCCGCAGGTTCTCCTTGTTCTGAAAAGCGGGAAATCGGATCTGGCGCTCTCCACGATGGGCGCCTCCGGCAAACTGGCCTTGAACGGAGGAGGGAAAGTTCTGGAATCTCCGTATGTATTTGATTTGAAGCGTCCGCTGAAGCTCACCTTCGAATCGGCGGGAAAACAGAAAATGCTGGTTCGTTTCGATGACGCCGCTCAGGGATTTCTGGAGATCCCGAACGGATGGGATTCTCTGAAAGAGGTCCGTGCAATCGAAGGCATTTCCCTTCTGCCGCCGGAGATTCCCGCTCAGGAGACGCTCAGCTTAAAGAAAAAATCATCCGGAAATCTGGAAAAGAAACTCTGGGATCTTTCCGATGCGCAGAACGTTGTGCACGGATCGGTTCGGAAGGGGATTTCCCTGAACGGAATCTGGCGCATTTTCGGAAACAAAGCCTATTCCTATGCGCCGGAAAAGGAGACCATTCAGCGCTATTCCCGGGTTCCCGGCAGTTTCCGGTCCGTCTACTTTCAGCACTACTGCGAAAAGAACGGAAAGCTGGAAAAACTTGACGGAAAACCATACCAGACAACGGCCGGATGGTATCAGAGAACATTTCAAGTGCCGAAGGAGTGGAAGGGAAAACGGATTTTCCTGAATTTCGAAAATCTCCATGCGGATTACGGACGGGTGTATCTGAATGGGAAACTGATTGATTCCTTCCGTCAGGATTTCAAGTATTTTTCGGCAGTTCCGAATGCCCGGAGAATTGATGTGACCGATCTGCTG
>CALXMJ010000328.1 GCA_944389445.1 uncultured Victivallales bacterium
GAAGGTATCCGCACGCTCAATTACCATCGTGTTGGCATTCGGGATGTCAATGCCCGATTCAATGATGGTCGTGCAGACAAGGATGTCGATGCGCCCTTCAATGAACTGCTGCATGATATCCTCCAGCTGAATTCCGCGCATCTGTCCGTGCGCCACCGCGACGCGGGCATCCGGAGCCAGACAGCGTACGCGGTCAGCGCACTTTTCGATGGAATTCACACGGTTGTGAATGTAGAAGACCTGTCCGCCGCGGCCGAGTTCCCGGGCAAGAGCGGCGGCGACAAGGGCATCCTCCTGCTGGGCGACTATGGTATGGACCGGCAGACGCTTCACCGGAGCCGTTGTAATCGCGCTCAGATCCCGCAGTCCGGACATCGCCATGTGAAGGGTTCTGGGAATCGGCGTGGCGGTCATAGTCAGCACGTCGACTGTGGTCCGGACCGCTTTCAGCTTTTCCTTGTGCTCCACGCCGAAACGCTGTTCCTCGTCAATGATGACGAGTCCGAGATCATGGAACTTCACATCCGCGCCGATCAGAGAATGGGTTCCGATGATAATGTCAACGGAGCCTTCCGCGAGACGCGCCAGCAGACTGCGCCGCTGTTTTCCCATTTTCAGGCGGGTGAGCGTCTCAATGACAATCGGATATTCCGCAAACCGTTCCGTGAAACTCAGATAATGCTGCTGGGCAAGAACCGTTGTCGGCACAAGGATCGCAACCTGTTTCCCCGATACCGCGCACTTGAATGCGGCACGCATGGCGACCTCGGTTTTTCCGTATCCGACATCTCCGCAGAGCAGACGGTCCATCGGGCGCTCCGACTCCATGTCAAGTTTAATCTCTTCGATGGCTTTCCGCTGTCCGTCGGTCTCCTCGAATGGGAAGGAGTCCTCGAACAGCTTCTGATCGTATCCGTCCTTCGGAAACGGCAGTCCAGGCGCGGACTTGCGGATCGCCTGCATCCGGAGCATCTCACAGGCAAGATTCCGCGCGGAGGACGCGGCCTCCTCCCGTGCTTTCGCCCATCGGGAAGAACCGAGCTTCGAGAGCTGCGCCCCCTTCACATGCGAACCGACGTAACGGGAAACCAGGTGCGCCTGCCATACCGGAACATACACCATTGCATCATCGTCAAATTCCAGCACAAGCGATTCGATGGAACTTCCGCCGCTCTTCACGTTTTTAAGTCCGCGGTACCGGCAAAGGCCGTAATTCAGATGCACGGTCAGATCCCCTTCCTCGATATCTGCCATGTTCTCCAGCTCACCGGCGGACGCCCGGGCAATGTCCTCCTCCTGAGAAGTCTCGGACCGTACACGGTCCTTCCCGCGCAGGACTGCCGGAAAAAGTTCCCGTTCGGTCAGAAACACGATTTTCTGTTCCGGAAGCACAATGCCGCAGGGAATGGACAGATTCCGAATGGAAAGATTCGGGCGGTCCGAAAGCCGATTCTCCCGGAGCCATTCGGAAATGTGTTCGGCATCGGATTCCTTCGACGCGGCCAGAATCATCTTCATTCCCATATCCAGCGAACGGGAAACAAAATCCACGGAGAGGCGGCGCGAAAGCTCCGTTACCGCCTCGGCACTCTCCTCCGCGGAGGCCCGCAACGCAGGCGAGACTCCGATGCAGTCCCGATCCTGGGCAATGCCCTGTTCGGCACATTCAATTTCAGAGGCCAGTTCATAGACCGGCGACAGCTTCTCCAGAAAAGCCTTCCAGTGTTCCTCCGCGTGAATGCCTCCATATTTTTGAAGAGCCTCCATACAGGCTTCCGGAGAATAGATGATGGTGAAACGTCTGCCGGCATAATCGGAAAAATCGAAATATTCTCCGCCGTCGACCGATTCGCATCCGGAACGGGCAATCACCCTGCAGGACTCAATCTCCCGAAGCGAACGCCCGGAGTCCGGAGAATATTCCCGCATGGACTCGATCTGATCCCCGAAAAACTCCAGACGGACCGGATACCTCATTCCCGGAGAATAGATATCCAGAATCCCTCCGCGCCGGGAAAACTCGCCCATGGCAACCGCTTCCGGCTCATCGTCATAACCGAGCGCAACCAGCGCCTCGACCAGTTTTCCCATCGGGATCACCTCGTCGCGATGGAGCAGCATCTCCGAACCGCAGAACTCCTGAGGATCGGGAGTCGGAGAAAGAAAAGCAAGAACCGAACCGATGAAAAGATCGGGCGGGGAATCTCCGGCGGCAAGCGCAAGCGCTTCCGCGCGCTCCGCCTCATCATCCAGCGTGACAGTATCCCTCCAGGATCCCTCCGGAAGCAGGCAGGTCGAAATCTTCATTCCCGCCGCGGCAGCCCACATCCCGAATTCATGATACAGCTGCTCCGCAATCCCGTAGGACGGCGCAGCAAGGACCGCTTTCCTTCCCCTGGACAGAGAATAAAAAAGTCTCAGTGCCTCTATGGCGGCGGTATCTTCATCCACCGGAAAAATTTTTTTCGAGGCATCCGGGACCTTTCCCAGATGCTTCAGAAAAACATTTTTCAAATAATTTTCGTTTCCCTCTTGATTTTTCTTCATCTTTCGTGTATAATATCCAACTATATTTGTTTGAAGAAACTACCGGACTTTCTACTTCCGGCATAACCAACAACAAAAGCGAAATCATGTCAGGGAAAAATAGAAAAGACAAAAGCCCAAATGTCAAGGGCAAAGACGAAAAGTCTTCAGTAAAAATTGCTGAAAAATCTGTTTCCCAAGCAAAAAAGAGCGAAAAAGTCAGCTCGAAAGCCTCTTCCGCTGAAAAGAAGAGCGCAAAAAATGATGATCGTGCGGAAAAAAAATCGTCACCGACGGAAAAAAAATTGACGGTAAAAAAAGTCGCGGCTCCCGCAACTCCTTCCAAAGAAGCGAAAAAGAAATCCCCCCTGGAAGAGAAAACGGCTAAAGCTGTGCAAAAAACAAGTAAAGCGGAAGCCGTCCCGGAAAAGAAAAACGCTACCGAGAAAAAAGCGGAACCAGTCCCCGAAAAGAAAAACGCTTCCGTGAAAAAAACGGAAGCCGTTCCGGAAAAGAAAAACGCTTCCGTGAAAAAAGCGGAACCAGTCCCCGAAAAGAAAAACGCTTCTGTGAAAAAAGCGGAACCAGTCCCCGAAAAGAAAGCAGCGAAGGAGAAAGAGAAAAAACACCTTGCCTCCTCCGCAAAGGAATCTTCCGCTCCGGCAAAAAATACCAGAAAAGGCAAGGAGGATGACGACGATTTCGTAATTCCGCCCCCGAAACCGGAAGACGAATTTGCCAATCTGCCGCCTTATGAGGAAGAGCCAGAACCGCCGACAGATGACGTCCTGACGGAAGATATCGACGATCAGGAAGCCTATAAGGTTCAGGAGGATGAAGACCTCACAGAACTGGAAGACGAGAAAAAAGACGAAAATACCGACAAGAAAAAAGAGTCCGCAAAACTGGCGCCGATCTCCGCATCGAAAAACGACACCATGAAGGTCTATATGCAGGACATCGGCCAGATTTCCCTCGTAACCAAACATGAAGAGGTGGAGCTCGCTGCAAAAATCCACGGCGGAGATACCGGCGCGCATGATGTTGCCAGATCCACTCTGATTCAGGCGAATCTGCGGCTCGTCGTAAAAATCGCCCATGACTTCAAAGGACTCGGTCTGCCGCTGCTCGACCTGATTTCCGAAGGCAATATCGGCCTGATGCGCGCAGTGGAAAAATTCGATCCGGCAAAAGGCGCTAAATTCAGTTCCTATGCGGCATGGTGGATCAAGCAGTCCATGCGCAGGGCTCTAGCCAATCAGAGCCGGACCATCCGGATTCCGGTCCAGTCGGCAGGCAAGATCAACAAGATCAAATCGGTTCGGATGAAACTGGCGGAGAAACTCGGAAGAGAACCGACAGATGCGGAAATCGCTGCCAATCTGGATTTCAGCGAACGGACCGTTGCTGGACTTCGCCTCGCAGATCTCAAGACCTTCTCTCTGCATGATCCCATCCAGCAGGGCGAAGATGGTGAATTCCAGGATATTATCCCCGACCGCGGCGCCATGACGCCGGACCGGATTCTCGGAGACGTTGAATCCATCGGCCGCCTGATGGATCTGCTCCGGGATCTCGACGAACGCGAACGCATGATCCTCAAAATGCGGTTTGGACTGGACAACAATCGTCCGCGCACTCTGGAAGAGGTCAGTCAGGAGATCGGCAGAACTCGCGAACGCGTCAGGCAGATTCAGAACCAGGCACTCAGCAAGCTGAAAGCAATGCTTGCCGACGAAGCCGATTTCACAAGCGATTAACTCACAATGAAAACGTTACCAACTCAGTAAGGAAGGGGGGTGAAAACAATGGAAGCAACCGAAGTCAGACTGAAAAAAGGCGAGCCGATCGACCGCGCTCTCCGCAGACTCAAGAAGAAACTCGACAAAGAAGGCACCCTCAAGGAACTTCGCAACAGAAGACACTTCGAAAAACCGAGTGAAAAGAAACGCCGGACGCAGCGCCGCAGAGGCTGAGCCAAAGGCTGAAGGCGAGCCGCAAAGACGGAATCCTTTCAAATTCCAAACCTTTGCGGCTTGTTTCTTTTCCTTTTCACTGTATGTTATGATACCGGTTCAAAAATGATCCGGCCCGTTTTCCCGGAACACAAACATTCAACAGCAGAAACATTTCATTCAGGCGAACATGAAAACCGACAGGAATTTATTGCATTCCATCAACAGCGGAAGGACCTTCAAATGGCTTCCGATTCTCGATTTTTACATTCTCCGGGAATTCCTGATTCCGTTTTCCGTTCTGGCATTCACATTCACACTGCTTTTTCTGATCGGCGACATCTTCAACGATCTCTCTGATTTTCTGGAATACAAAGCATCTCCGTTAATCGCCGCAAAATATTTCATTCTGAAGATGCCGGGAAACATCCGCTTTGTCCTGCCGATCTCGGTTCTTCTTTCCTGCATGTATTCCATTGCAAATCTCGGACGGACGCGCGAGATCACCGCAATGCGGGCATCCGGAATCTCCCTGCTCCGCTGCGGCGGAGCCATTTATGCCGCTGCACTCTGCGTGACATTCGTCAATTTCTGGTTCAACGAACAGCTGGTCCCCGACTGCGACATGCGCGCGAAAATCGTGATCGAATCACTCGGAGACAAAAATTACAAGGCTCGCATGTACAGCATGCTCCAATACCGCAGCCCGGATAAAACCCGGGACTGGCTCTTCAAAAACTTCGATGAGGACGGCCATCAGCGCGACATCATCCTGAAACAATACCGGCTCGACAAAAGCGGCAAACGTTTCCTCGCCTGGGATATGAGCGCGGAAGAAGGTTTCTATGATCCCGTCAAAGGCTGGACTTTCAAAGGCGTCAAAAAAACCCCGTACAGCGAACTGATTCACATTCCCGGAGGAGAACAAAAATTCAAGGAACTCACCTTCTCTCCACAGGAAATTTCAGAAACGCCCGAAAACATCAAAAATGCGGTACGGCCTCCCGACGAACTCTCGTCCTATGCCATCTATTCCATCCTCAAGGACAACCAGAGCATGGTGAAGTCGCTGAAAAACATTTACACGACAATTCTGTACTATCGTCTGGCATTTCCCTGGGTCTGTTTCCTGTGCGTCTTTCTTGGACTCCCGCTGGCGGCGAAGAATGAGCGCGCCGGAATTTTCCTTTCAATCGTCACAGCGGTCGCCGCCATCGTCATTTTCCAGATGATGACCGAAATCTTTCTGGTTCTCGGCAAGCAGGGATACATCCCGCCGATCATCGGAGGCCTCGGCCCTACCCTGGCTTTCCTCGCATACAGCTACTTCGGCGTTATCCGGAAATCCACATAACTCACTCCGGGCAAAGAACTTCGACGCAGCCGCCAAGTTTTTTCGCGAAACGCTATTTCCAAAGCGTCGCACGCCGGATGCCGAAAGGCGCCGGCTGATCCGCACAGATGAAATTCTGCGCAATGTTCCGGAGAACGATCTTCAGCGAATTGCGTCCGCCGAGGCAGAAACCGGAAATGTTAAGCAGATACGGACGGGAAACAATGACTCCGCAGGAATTCCCGTTGATCGAAACTTCGGCTGAGCCGTCCAGATCCAGTTTCAGGAAACGGAAAACGCCTTCGAATTCAAATTCATATTCCATCGCGCCCCAGTAGAACGGATAGCCCTGTTCCGCAAGATTGCCGTATCCCGGCTTGGTGCTGCCGAAGAAAAAGGAGTTGTCCTCCCCGGAGATTACCTGGAATGTCCCGCCCAGATAAAGCGTTTCGATCTCCCGTTCAAATGTCAGACGGTTCGTTCCCGGACGGAACACGCCATTTCCGCGGATGCCGGTATAGCATGGATCCGCCGGATGAGAAGGAATCGGCGCTGCATCAACGGGCAAACCGTTCACACGCATCCCGGATTCACGGATTTTTTCGCCGTAAACGGACGAAATCCGGACCTCTTCAGGCAGATTGAGTGTCAGATCTGAAACATGGTGAAATGCCAGAATATTCTCATTCAGCGGACGGACGGAACGCAAAACCGGTTCGGCGGATTCATTGCCGAACGGCGAATAAATGCTCTCCTCAAACGGGATAACTTCCCTTTGCAGCGATGCGGGAAGAACAAAGACTGACGCTCCTTCCCGCAGCAGGAACCCTTCCGGCAGGGAATCCCCGCGAAATACGATTCTGTCGATTTCCGGATCATACAGGCAGAACGCGGAATCTACAGAAAACCGGGGAGCAAGATCGCGTCCGGAAAGATTCAGCAGGAACAGCTCGCGGAATCCGTTGTTGTCGCGGGCATGAACGAGAATCTCCTCCGTGCCGCTCCCTGATATCCGGACATCGGGAACAAGACGATCCAGTTCCTCCGGCGATGCGGAAACGACCCTGCCTCCTGCGGCCCGGAAGGAATCCAACAGTTCGCGGGTGCCGGCCTCCAGAGGAAGCTCCGTCGCAAGAACCACGGTGGAATAGGCCATAGAACCGAGTGTCAAGGTACCTTTTCCGACCACCCCTTTTTCCTGCATGAGGAATTCATCTCCGAGGTCGAAGCCGATATGATGCCGCATCAGATTCATCATCGCATTTGCGAGTTCATGCTCCACGGCATCCAGAGTGAAAGTGGTTTTCTCCGTCTTTCTCCGGAAGTGGGGATCCAGTTCCGTTCCATCGCAAATCCGCCAGACTCCGGCGGGAAAAACAAGAAGGGTATCCGCATGGAACTTTCCGCGCAGGAGCAGATCGGCGGAGCGCGTCCACTTCCGGATCATGGGAGCGGAATCCGGATAGCAGGGCTGCTGGAAGGAATAGCTCGGAGGACAATCCTTTTTCGTACCGTC
Source organism: uncultured Victivallales bacterium (assembly GCA_944389445.1). GTDB lineage: Bacteria > Verrucomicrobiota > Lentisphaeria > Victivallales > UBA1829 > UBA1829. The sequence continues at coordinate 7,331 of CALXMJ010000328.1, forward strand.
GCCGACCGTATAATAGAAGGCATGAGGAGTCATGAGGTTCACCCCCATCCCGACTTCAAACATGGTCTGAAGATCCTGAAAATCAGGAGTGCAGTTCCAGGAGAGATAGGTCAGAGTCTCGGAAGAGAAAAGGTCCCCTTTGAACTGATGCGCGATCGACGCTGCATTCTTATACGGAAAAAGAACCGGAAACCTGCGGACGCCGTGATCCTTCCAGCGGGTAATGGCATCGTTGTGAGTTCGGCGGAGATAGCCGAAGTCCTTCATATCGCAGAGGTAATCATCAATGGACGGGACATCCTCCTCCATGTAATAGGGCATGGGCGAACCGAAGTTCTTCACATAGATGTTGAAATTGCCCTCATCGCCTGCAAGATGCCCGATATAGGCCACGCCGTGCTTCCGGCACCACTCCCATTGAGGCGCAATGAAATTCTGCAAAAAGAGTTTCTGAACCAGCGCATAAAAATCCCGGCGAGCCTCTCCGGAACCCGGAAGATTTTCCACCAGCAGAGGCAGGATTTCCTCCAGCGGGCGGCCGTATGCCGCGAGATACTCCCGCTCCAGAACTTCGGACCACGCCAGTCCGGGATTCGAGCAGAGAATATAACTCTCATCATCGGTATAGACCGCTTCGATCGGATCGCCGAAAAACTCCTCCAGTTCCGCAAAATACCGTTCATGCGTCAGCGCGATGAAGTGTTTCGCACTCTCCGGATTCAGGGTATCCACATGGATTTCCGCAAGGACTTTGAAAAAACGGAGCGCGGGCGTTCCCTTCGGAACCGCGGACTCGTCGAGTTTCTGAAAGGTGACCGCATCATAGGCGGCGAACGCCGGATGATCCGGATCCGTTCCGGAATAGTCATACCTCAGATTTTTCTGGACCAGCTCCGGATGAAGCCGCTGGACATTGCGTCCTGCGTTTCCGCTCGGAAAGCCGTCCTCATCGTACAGCCAGACTTTCAGTCCCAAACCTTTTGCGCACCGGCATGCGCACCGGACCAGCTCCATCCAGCGGGGAGAAAGATATTCAATTTTATTTCCGGTCCGGGAATGCAGCGCAACTCCTCTGCAACCGACATCTGCCATCAGTTTAAGCTGACGTTCTATTTCCTGTTCTTCCTCGATTCCGTTCCAGAACCAGAAGGGATAAAGACCGGGAACCGGTTTTGCCGCAAAACGCATACGCAACCTCCTTTTTGGAAAATACTATACGGGCGGAGAGAAAAGGTTTCCTTCATTTTTCTGAAAAAAACAAGCACAATCTGACAAAAAAAGCCGTATGCGCGGGAAGCACATACGGCAGTAAAGGAATCGGGGAACGCCGTCGGATCACTCCGCCGGATTCGGGACGAAATTGTCTCCGCGACAGCGCTTGAGATAGTTGAGTCCGGCGACCTGTCCG